>WGEI01000152.1 GCA_015492875.1 Anaerolineae bacterium
AGTCAATGCTGCCCACCATCGCCATAATTTCGCCCGTTAATGGCTTGAGGACAACCACTGCCGCATTGCTCACATTATGACGGTCTCGCAATTGGGCGACCTGTTGCCGCGCCGCCTGTAGCGCCATATTGTTGATATTTAGGTCAAGCGTTGTGTAAACCTGTAGCCCGCCGCGCGCAATGTCTTCCGGCGAATAGCCCAAATCGCGCATGAGCTGTTCTAACTCTTGCTGGGCATAGACCGTGAAATGAGGCGCTTGTAGTGATGATTGGGGCGGCACAAACGTCAACCCTTGAGCAAAAGCGGCATCCGCTTCCGTTTGCGTGATATAGCCCTCTTCCACCATCTCATTGAGCACCATTTGCCAGCGTTGGTACAAACGCGCTTGAATTTCTGGGTCGGGGTTAAGCGGGTCAAGGTCTGCCGGCGCTTGCGGCAAGCTGGCCAACAGCGCCGCTTCCCCTAGCGTCAAGTCTTCCACATTTTTACCGAAGAAGGTTTGAGCAGCGGTTTGTGCACCATAGGCCAGATTGCCATAGTAGATTTCATTCAGATACAACTCAAGAATTTCCTGTTTGCTCTTGCGCTGGGTGAGCAAAATGGCCAACAGGATTTCACGCACTTTACGCTCTACACTGCGCTCTGCACGGTACTCAAAATCAAAGAGCACATTGCGGATGAGCTGTTGGGTAATTGTCGAACCGCCGGCAGTTTGTTCATCTGGGCTTGCTCCTAAATACTGCATCATCGCCACAAAGGTAGCCCCCACATCAATGCCGGGATTTTCCCAAAAACTATCGTCCTCAATAGCTATCGTGGCGTTGATAAGGTGCTGGGGGAAGCGCTCATAGGGGACAGCGACACGGCGACCTTCGCCGAAGACCTCGTACAACAATGTGCCATGACGGTCGTAAATAAACGTACTCTGGAAGCTCTCGTAATCGTCAATACCAGCAATCTCTGCCGATAGTTGCTCTTCCAACTCTGCACCAAGCGTAATGGCTAGCAGGCTCACGATGCAAAATAGCCCGCCGCAAAATGTGACAAAAACACCACCAAATATCCATAAGCAGCCGGGACGGAACGCCCGTTTGCGCCGCCGTTTTGGCGTTGGGCGGCTTTTGGGTGATGTGCTCTGTCCGGGAGGGGCGGGCGGCGTATAGTTCACTCGGGGCGACACAATAGTTTTTGGCGCGGGGCGCTGGTAGGGCGAATGGTCTTCAGTAGGGGTATGTGGCACGGTATGCCCCTGCCCGATGGGGTGGGGGACGGTTGCCCCTTCTTCGCCGCGCACTGCGGGATGGCGCGCTGTCGCCTGTTGGTGCGATTGGAAACCGGCCATATCTGGGTTAGGGTCTAAGCCGCCACTGCCGGGCAGGGTCGCCTTAGGGTCAGGCTGGCCGGGTTCTCGGAAGATTGGCCGCGTTGGTTGGCGCGGATCTATGGGTAATGGGCCGGCTGGGTCATTCTCATCAACTGCAGGCCAATCCGCCGTTTCATCTTCGTCTGGCACATAATCTTCTGCCAGCGGTAGCTTGAACGGCACATCATCGGGATTGCCCTCATCGTCGTGATATTCAGGCAATTTGTATTCATCATCAGGTTGTTCTGGCATGGGATGCTCCGCAAAAAGGTTAACTGCCCCGATAGGTTGCTCTATTGTCATTTAGTGTAACATGAAGCGCGGCTATAGGCCTTGTCTTTAGCCTACGTTCAATAAACGGGCGTAGTACGCTGTGATGCCACACTCATTCACCAGAGGCTTTTGGCGATGCCGTCGAGACTGGATCAACGGGTTGGCGGTCTAATGTGCTGGGGCGTTTGCGCGGTGCGGCAGTTTTGATTGAGAGCGGTAAAGGGAGCTGTCTGGGGGTATTGGGTGTGGTGGGGATTTTCTTGTCGATGACCATGACCGATAAGCGTTGTAACACATTGCGAACAGGCCCACGAATGGTGATGTCACTTTCGCCATCACGATAACGCAGCACCAACTCATCGGTGGGGCGCATCTCCAACAAGGCCGCAACCAGCGCCCGCACTTCGCTATCGGACATATCTGCCAAAACTTTTTCTGGCATGTAACTAACCCCATAGTTGAACTTGGGGCTATTGTAGCATAAAGCGGAAAAATATAGCTAATGCTTACAGGTCTTCGGGCGACATTTGCCGCAGCAACTCAATAACAACTTCTTTGACACTATCTCGATATTGCGCCATACAGGGCATAACCGAGTAGTCGTGCAATCCCAAGCCCATTTGAATATCGGTGGCTTTCCATGCGCGATGATGGTCTTGCTTATTCGCAGCGATGATTAACGGCATTTCCGGATACATGCCGCGCAGTGTGTAGAGGATGCTGACAAATGGCCCAAAGCTCTTCGGGCGGCTGCTATCGACCATGACAATATAGCCCGTGGCGTGTAAATTGCTGAGGAGGTCACGTATCCAGATGAAGTCAAAGAGTTCGGTACTAGGCGGTTCTAAAAAGTGTAAAATCAGGTCACGGTTTGCCCGCACCCGCCCGAAATACCAGCTATAGTGGGGTTTATCTTGCCATTCTGTATACTGGCTGATGCTTTTGATAAATGTTGATTTTCCAGATTTGGGTAGCCCAATAACTGCAATATCAATAGTTTGTGCTCTGTTTTTAGGGCGGGTAATCTGGGGTTGCCGCACCTCAGGTTCTCTAATCATAACCCCCACACCTCAATAAATAAATCTCCATAACGAAATTATAACATAAATTCCACGAAACCGCAGCATATTTTCCGTGAAATTTCACAACTTTTCAACGTCTTTTAAGCTACGCTTACTCTTTGCTTACCCGATTATCAAAGTGAGTTGTATGGGGTTTATTCGGGGATTGTGCTGTTCGCAGGCTGAAAATCTTGTATACTGAATTTAACGCTAGATACAACACTCATCATGGCGATTATGGACCAAAACACAACAGACCATCTCTTACCTTATCCCTCTGGCATTATGCGGTGGATACTGCGCTTGCCGCTTTATTTATACCGTCTTGGGTTAGGTGGATTTATCAGTTGGATGCCTTTCGTTGTGGTAACAACGCGCGGGCGCCGTAGTGGCAAGCCCCGCTATGCTTTTCTCGAATATCGCCGTCATGGAAGTAAGTATTATGTTGTTTCTGGCTGGGGCAAACAGCCCGATTGGGTGAAAAATATACTGGCCTATCCATATGTCACCCTGCGGCGGGGTAACCGCACCTATTCAGCCTATGCTTCCATTGTCGAAGATGATGCCGAATCCTTGCGCGCGCTCTATCGCTTCCGCTTGCGTTCTCCCTTCTATGGCTACTTGATGGCGCGTGTTGCCTCGTTAGACCGCAGTACAGTCAATTACCGCACCCTGCCAGACATTACCGAAGAATTCACCATCGTTCGGCTGGAACTGCGCGATGAATTGCCCCGCTTGCCCGCTTTAGCAAACGACCGTATGTGGTTGACGCAAGTCGTAGGGTTTAGCTTAACCCTTTGGGCCTTGAGAGCCGTTTTGCGTTCGCGGAATAGTCATGAGGAAGAGGACTAATGGCGAACGAACACGAACTAGAACAAGCGCGCTTAATGCGACAGGTGCGCACAGCGCTGCAAGGACAAGATTATCGCGCTGCTATCGAAAATTTGAAACTAGCCGCTCGCTTGGCCAATAAGAACGGCGACATCGGTTTAGAGGGGCGGCATCTGGGCAATCTGGCCTTGATTTACCACCGTCTCAACAATCCCAATAAGGCGCTCCAATACTTTCAATATGCCCTTAAATGCGCCCGTTTTGACGGCGACCGCGCGACAGAAGATGGCTTGCTGGGCAATATGGGCAATATCCTGCGCGAGATGGGGCGGCATGATGAGGCGCTAGAGTACCTCAATCAGGCGTTACTCATCGCTCAAGAAATTGGCGATGTGCGCGGGCGTGGCATTTGGCTCGCCAATATCGGTCTGGTTTTCGATGATCTTGGCGATTTTGATAGGGCAGTTGAATATCACTTGCAGTCTGTCAACATCGCCCGTGAATTGAATGACCAACGCGGTTTGGCACAGCGGCTCGGCAATTTAGGTAATAGCTATTTATCGCTTGGTGATTATGTCAACGCTTTACAAAATTATCAGGAATCGATACAGATTTTTCAGGCACTGGGCGATAAACAGGGGTTGGCATTGCGGCTTGGCATTATCGGTAACATTTACGCTGAAATTGGCCGCGAAATGCGCCCCCGCCCAGAAGCCCTACAGTTTTTACAAGCGGCGTTAGACCATTATAC
>WGEI01000153.1 GCA_015492875.1 Anaerolineae bacterium
CTACAGGCCATGATTGCCTCGATACGCGATGGTGTCATTCATGTTTCGCCCGATGGTGAAATCCTCTATATGAACCCTGCATTAGAAACTCTCACGGGGTATACAAAAGACCAATGGCAAGAGCTTGGCTTAGAATTGTTCTCGTTACTGGTGCCAGATGATAATTATTCTGCAGAACTCTTAGCGGCCCAACCACAGGTTTGCCGCCTTTCGCTAGAGCAACAAGGGTTCTGGCGGGGCGAATTCACCCTGAAACGCCGCGATGATTCATTGATAGCAGTTGAACTGATTAGCACGATGGCATGTAGCCTTGATGGAGAAAATGAGGGTGTTGTGACCGTTGTGCGAGATATTAGCGAAGCGCGAGAACTGGCACGCCAACGACGCCAATTCATCACAACCGCCTCGCATGAACTACGCACGCCCGTCACCAATATGAAGACGCGCTTGTTCTTACTCAAGCATCAACCAGACCGCTTAGAAGAGCATCTTGAGGTTATGGAGCTTGTTGTAGAGCGTATGCAGAATCTCATTAGCCACCTGTTTGATATTACGCGCTTTGAACAAGGATTGATTACGTTACAATTCCAACCAACGAACTTATCCCAATTTTTGAAGCATGTTGTACGTATCCAGCAAGCAGAAATAGAAACACGCCAATTAACCCTTAATCTGGATATTCAAGAAGACAATGTCATCGCTGATGTGGATGCCGAGCGTTTAGAACAGGTACTCACGAACTTGCTCGATAATGCCGCCGACCACACCCCCGAAGACGGCCTCATTACCTTGCGCTTGAGAACCGAAGATGACACTTTCGCCGTCATTGAAGTGGAAGATACCGGCGAAGGCATTGATCAAGCGTTATTGCCCAACATATTCCAGCCCTTCTTTCGCGGTGAGGAGCGCAAAAATCAAGGGGCGGGGTTAGGGTTAGCTATCGTGAAAGACATCGTAGAGAAGCATGGCGGCATGGTCAGCGTGCAGAGCGAAGTCGGGCAGGGGACGTGTTTTATCATTCGCCTGCCGCTTTCTAGAGCGCCCAAGCCTGTTACCAGCTCTTCCACCGATGGAGAGGCTGGCTCATGACCTATAGCCCGCTAGAACTGGCTAACGCTTTTATTCAAACAGGCGAACTCAACCATGCTTTAGCCGCACTCGATGCGCATTTAGCCCAATCACCACAGGATGAACAATCGTTACGCTTGCGGGCTGCTGTGCGGTTGCGACTGGGCGATGAAGCGAATTTGCGTGCTGCCATCGATGACTTACAATGCCTCACATCCCCCTCGTCCGAAGATTACCAGCAAATCTCCATTATTTTTGAGCGCCTGGAAGAAATTCCCGCCGCTATTGATGCCCTTCATCAGGCATTAACGCTTGACCCGCAAGATGCCCGTTTAGCAGAACGTTTGGTGATGCTCTATAGCCAGCAACAAGACTGGCAAGCCGCCCGCGAGGTCGTTGCTCAAATGCCCCATAGCTGGCGCTGGCAGCAATGGGCGGGGGATTTGGCCGTTAATGCGGATGATTTCACTGCTGCTGCCGCGCATTATGAACAAGCGCTCGCCCGGCTAGAGCAACAGCAACTTGCACCAGATTACCATGCGGCGATGGCGGCACGGCTATGGTTAGCGCTTGGCCATGTTTATCGCCAACTAGCGGATTTTTCTGCTGCGGCTAGCGCTTATGATGAGGCGGAGCATTGTATGCCCGATGAGCCGCTTTTGCCCTTTTTTCGCGGTTTATTAGCTTGGCAGCAACAAGATGAACCGCAAGCTATTGCGCTTTGTCGTTATGCATTAGAACACACTAACGACGCCTTGCGTGAAGAAATACGCACCACTTTACAATCTAACCCCGCCTTCATGAAGTTATTTCAACAGGTTTTTTATAACTTGAAATGATATTTTCCCTTACAATGTGAAGTAGGGACAGTATCGCATGAAGGGGTTTATCTCATGAAACGCCTGCTAGTTGTTATTTTCTTACTTTTCACAACAGTTATTACACCTTCTCTTTTGGCGCAGGATGGCAACACTGATAAAAGTACCCCCATTGATAGCTATCCATTGCCCGCACAACCTGGTGCTGTGCGTTATACCCTTGCTGATCAATGGAACAAAACTAACTTAACCTTCAGTATTCTCAATTGCCCATCTACAATTGACTGCAACCGCGCCTATGGAGCTGTGCGTGCTGCGTTCGAGGCGTGGGGTGAAGTGTCTAATCTTAGCTTTACTGAAGTGAGCGGAAACAATGCCGATATTCTCGTGCAGTGGACGGTCAATGAAGAAGAGTTTGGTCGGCCCGGTGGAACGCTCGGCTTTGCTTATTATCCCAGCTATGGCGGGGATATTTACCTTGATGATGCCGAGCCGTGGACAATCTTCGATGGTGGCCCCACCGATTTATATGTTGTCATCGCTCATGAGATTGGGCACTCCATTGGTTTAGACCATTCAAACGATGAACATGCGCTGATGTACGCCTATAGCGGTGTGGCCTCTAATTTGACAGCTGATGACATTAATGGCGTCCAGCGGCTCTATGGTGCGCCCTCTGATGCAGGCGGCGCAGCCCCACAAACCCCACCCCAGCCACCCACACCAGATAACGTTCCTTCTGGTCCAGTAGAAGTGGTTGAAGGCTCAATTGATGATAGCGTTTTTTATCAGGTTTGGACGATTGACGTAAGTGCTGGCGAGACTATCACTTTCAAAATGGAGGCTTTGAATGGCGACCTTGACCCGTATCTCGCCATTCTCACGCCAGATAGTCAAACCGTCTTAGTCGAAGATGATGATAGTCTCGGCAATCGCAATGCGCTCATTACCTACACATTCCCTGATGCAGGTACGTATATTGTTGTGGCAACGCGCTATCTCACGAATGACGGCGACTCGGCTGGCTCATATCGTTTGACTGCCGAGCGTGGCCAGGCCAGCGCTGGCCAACCCCCACAAGCGCCCCCGACACAACCGCCGTCTGCGCCCACTACAGCATCTATTGCTGTAGCCAACCAAAGCGGGGTGACCGTTTGCTACATCTATATCAGTCCTAATGATGAGACGACATGGGGTTCAGATTGGTTAGACCCTGACGAAACTTTAGAAAGCGGCTTCTTCATCCGCTGGGATGGCCTAGCCACAGGCATCTATGATGTGCGTGTGCAGGACTGTCAGGGCGGCTATCTAGAGAGCTATTATGTTGAATTCGATAGCGATACCACCATCTACGTATATACTGACCGCTTAGAAGTGGCCGCTGGCGTGCCCTAAGCCGCTTCGCCAGATAAATCATAGCAATACTGCCGCCCTTAATTGGGCGGTTTTTTATGCACTGCCATAAAATGCTGCGTTCTTGTGCCGCTAACTTGTGGTACAATGCCTTGCGTTATGTCTCGGTGGTTTAACTACACCCTATAGGAAACAGCCCATGAGCGAATGGATTACGATTATCGGCCTCGAAGTCCATGCCGAAATGGAAACGGGCAGCAAAATGTTTAGCGCCTGCCCAGTAGTAGATAGTGTAGAAGCGCCGCCCAATACGGCTGTAGACCCGCTGTCATTGGGTATGCCCGGCACTTTGCCCGTGATTAATAAGCTTGCGATGGAATATGGCATGATGGTGGGGCTGGCGCTTAATTGTGAAATTCCGCCTCTCAACCAATTTGCGCGTAAAAACTATTTTTACCCCGACCTACCCAAAGGCTACCAGATTAGCCAATATGACCGCCCACTAGCGATCAACGGCTGGATTGATATTGATTTATCAGACGGGCCAACAAAGCGCATTCGGGTGCGCCGCGCGCATATGGAAGAGGATACGGGCAAACTAACCCACGTCAGTGGCGGTAGCTTGGTCGATTATAACCGTGCTGGTGTGCCGCTTCTGGAAATTGTCTCCGAGCCAGATATTAATAGTGCAGAAGAGGCAGAGGCTTATGCGCGTAAGTTGCGGGCGATTTTGCGCTATTTGGGCGTCAATAGTGGCGATATGAGTAAAGGCGTTCTGCGTTTCGAGGCGAATGTCAGCGTGATGCGCCCTGATGATGCCGACTACCGCACCCGCACCGAAATTAAGAACCTCAATAGCATTCGTAGTATGTATCGCGCTATTCAGTATGAAGTGAATCGCCAGATTAAGCTTTACGAAAGTGGCGACACCGTGCGGCAGGCGACGCTGGGCTGGGATGAAAATGCGCAAAAAATCATCATCCAGCGCTACAAAGAACGCCCCGATGAATATCGCTACTTCCCAGAGCCAGATTTACCGGTTGTCGTCGTCAGCCGTGAATGGGTTGACGAAGTTCGCGCCCGCTTACCAGAGTTGCCCGATGCCAAAAAACAGCGCTTTGTAGAAGAACTTGGCCTGAACGATTACGATGCTGGCGTGTTAGTTGCAGAGCGTGCTGTCGCCAATTACTATGAAGCCGTTTTGACCGCTGGCATTGAAGCGAAAGCCGCCGCAAACTGGATTATCAGTAACTTGTTCGGCTTGATGAACAAAGCCAGCGTAGACCGCGAGGCGATTGCCGATATTCCCGCGACGCCCCAAAAACTCGCTGGGCTTATCAAGCTGGTGAACGACGGCACGATTAACCAGAATATTGGTGTCAAAGTGCTGGAGATGATGTTCGAAAGCGGCCAAGACGCCCAAACGATTGTTGATGAAAAAGGCCTCGCCCAAGTTTCGGATACTAGCCTTATTGCAAAAGCGGTAGCACAGGTTATCAAAGATAATGACGGGCTAGTTCAGCGTTATCTAGAGGGGCAAGATAAGCTCTTTGGTGCGCTTATGGGGAAGGCCATGGGCGCGTTAAAAGGGAAGGGCAATCCCCAAGTTGTGCGAGAGCAATTGACAGAACAGTTGAATGCTCTGCGTAACGATAGCTAATCCCTCGCCATAGCTAGATGAATGAAGGCGCGGCTTCGGCTGCGCTTTTTGCTTTTATGATGGCCTCAGTGTTACAGGACTGACTATCCGCTTAGGTAAATTTGTTCATCATAATACAAGGTTATAACACGGTTAAATTTTTAC
>WGEI01000154.1 GCA_015492875.1 Anaerolineae bacterium
CGCCAAGAGGAATTAGACGCCACCGCCACGCAGAACAGTTTGGCGATTTTCGCCACGCAAACGGCGCAAGCGAATTTGAGCGCGCAGCAAAGCACACAGGCGGCTTTGGACTATCAGGGCACGGTACAGGCGTTGAACGCGACGGCCACGCGCAATGCGGCAGACTATCAAGCGACGGCGCAAGCTTTGGATAACGATGCCACTGCGACGGCACAAGCTGCCTCTCCATGAGAGCACTCTCAGCAAATGCACATTTAAGCGCCTAAAAACAGGCCATATTTAGCGGTAAACTGGAAATGGGTTGGGTAGTGCAAAAAGAGAGTAAATCAGGCTAAAAATGAATATTCAAGAGCAAAGGGGCGAAAATATGGTTTCTACCACCAAAGACGAGCCTGCCTTGTGGGGGGATGAACTGCCACAGCGCTTTCAGTTGCCCAAGTGGGCTAAGCAGAGCAATCCGATTGTGCGGCGTCATCTGGGGATGTATTGGAAGACCGTGCCGCCGGATGTGATGCCCTTGCTGGTGGCGGCGGCGATACAGGTTGGCTTGGTGTTGTTGGCGGCATGGGCGCCGTTTATCCTTGACTTGTGGACGCCGCTGGTGGTGGCGTCGGTGTTGGCCATGCCGTTGGCGTATTATGCCTATATGCGCGTTTTGGTCAATGTCGCCATTCACGCAGCAGATGTGATGTCGCAAGAATTGCGCAACGATACGCTGAATTTATTGCGCACGACGCCGCTTGATTTGCGCGATATTTTTCTGGGGAAAATTGCGGCGGCGCTATGGCGCGAGATGGATTTATGGTCTGTTCTGTTTGGGGTGGCGGTATTTTTTTCCGTACCTGTGATTGTGATGAACTACGCTGTGATGTGGCCGCCCACCGAATACCCGCTTTTGGCGCATGTTGCTGTTATCCTTGGTTTTGTGGTGGCGTTGGCGCGCATGGTGCTAGAGCCGATGATGGTTGGCGCGGTTGGCGTGTTGATTGGCTCGGTGGTGTCGTATCGCAGTACGGCGATGTCGGCGGCGATGGGGACGGGTATCTTATATTTTGTCATGCTGCAATTGGTGCGCCAAATTCCCGTAGGCGATAGTTTCATCGGGCGGATGGTGCTGGATATGGGCGTGCCGTTGGTGTTGCCCGTGCTCAGTATATGGGGCGCATTGAGGTTGGCGGCCTATGTTGTGGCACGGGATTAGTTGCCTGTACGGTGGAAAAGCGTAGGGGCGAAAATCCCTAGCAATCTGGTAGAATAAATGATTGAAGCTTTTTGTGAGGACTTTTTTTAGGAGAGATTATGAAACGGATAGTGTTTGTCGCGTGCTTAATTTTAATCGCGGTGCTCTCCGTTGCTTCGACAGCGCAGGATGCCATACCTACGCCGACGGGCGAGTACCGTGAAGACGCTTATATCGGATGGCCGCCACCGATTTATGTCGTGCGGGGCGAAACAACCATCTACGGCACAGCTAACGTCAACAATATGACGGGCTACTTTTTAGAGTTCCGCCCGTTGAACGATGACGGCACGCCCGCCGCAGATGATGAACCCTGGTTCCCGGCGGTGTTGCCGGTTGCGGCGCGTGTGCGCGGGGATGTGCTTGGCGTATGGGATACGACCACCACGGCGGATGGCCTGTATGAGTTGCGCTTGACAGTTTCTACTGCTGACCAAGTGCCGGTGACTCATGTCGTCAGCCCCTTGCGCGTTGAAAACGAGCCGCCCAGCATTTCTGAATTAGGCGCTGCGCCTACCGGTGGCCAAGCCCCCGCTGATAGTGGCCAACAACCGTCACAGCCATCTGTGCCGACGCCGCAACCCGCCGCTCCAACCGCGCCACCGCCGCCACCTACCGCTACGCAGGACAACCGCCCGCGTGTGACGGCGCTGGTGGATGCTAACGTGCGTACTGGCGATAGCACCGCCTACCCAGTGATGGGTGCGCTGTTCAATGGCGAGACGGCTGTGGTTTTGGGGCGCTCTAGTACAGGTTCTGGTTGGTACTACATCGAAGTGCCAATGGGCGGACGTGGCTTCATCGCGCCGACGGTGGTCACGGCCTCAGGCCCTGTAGAGGGCACACCGTTGATTGACCCGCCGCCACCGCCAGCAACCCCCACCCCAACACCTATACCCGCTTCGGCTAATTTGGTGTTGAGCGTGTCGGTTTCGCCGCATCCGTTGGTATGTAACCAGACGGCCAATGTGACCATCACTGTTACCAACAACGGCACAGGCGCAACCACTGGCGAAGCAGCACTGAGCGTGCAAGATATTTTGGTGGAAAACGGTAGCGTCCAGCAGAACGCGCCAGCGCCCGCTGTTCCAGTGTTGCAACCCGGTCAAAGCGCTGGCCCCTTCGTCGTGCCGATAACGGTGAGCACGTTCTACAGCGCGCTCCATCGTATCGTCGTCACGGTAGACTCGAACGGCGCTATCCCAGAGACCAACGAGAACGACAATACCTACACAACCGACTATGTGCTGGCACAAGGTGCTTGTCCTTAGGGCTTGAGTAGATAGCTATTGTCATTCACGGGGCGGCCAAGTGGTCGCCCCCTTTGTTTTGGGATGGGGCGCTTGTTGCCGCGCGGGTGGTGGCGCTGTATGATTAGGGAGACTATTCGTTCAGCAAGGGTTGAGCAATGGCTGCGACACGATGGGTATATTACGGCATAACAATTCTGGCATTGCTAACTGCGGGGCTATGGCTATTGCTGGCGGCAGGCCTTATCCCGACTGCGCTGGCGTTGGGGCTGGCGGTGGTTTATGCGCTCGGCGCGGGCTGGTGGTGGTATCGCGGTCGGGCGCTCTTCGCCCTAGTCGCTACTAACAGTCCGCTACAGGATGATGCCACCGCCGCAGAAATTGAGCACTTGCGAGAGCTGGCGTTGCGGATGCGTGTCACTGTTGATGGATTGGCGCGGGCGGCAGAAGCGATGAACACCGTCAACAAGCAGCAGTCCGACGGCGCGAAAGAGCAGCAAGGCGTGATTGAATTGACAGCTAACCGTGTCGAGGGGTTTTTAGAATTATCCGAGCGGGTGAACAAGCAGGCGCTTAGTGTGCGCGATACTGCCCAAACCGCCGCAGAGATTTCGCAAACCGGGCAAGTGGCTATTCAAGAAGCCATTGCGGGGATGGCCACAATTGCTAACCAAGTGAATGCGATTGGCCAGACAATTGTGCAACTGGCGGCACTGACACAGCAGATAGATATGATTATCACCTCTGTGAGCGAGATAGCGACACAGTCTAATTTGCTGGCGCTCAATGCGGCGATTGAGGCGGCGCGGGCGGGCGCGCAGGGGCGTGGCTTTGCGGTGGTGGCTAACGAGGTGCGGACGCTGGCGCAACAGAGTACGCAGGCGGCGGCGCAGGTGCGCCATATTTTGAGCGAGATTCAAAACGCGATGAAAGAGACTGTCCGCGCTACCGAGCTAGGCACGGATAGCGCGCAGGTTGGGATGGCGCGTACGCAAGAAGCGGCGCAGGTGATGCAACAATTGTCCGAGCATATTCAGGTGGCCTATGAAGCGGTGCAAGCGATTTATGACGTGATACGACAGCAGGGCGATGGGCTGGAAGAGATAGCCATCGGCATGGAGCGCATCAAACGCATCACCGAGCGCCATATGGCCAATATTCGTATGGTGGAAATGGTGGCGACCAATCTCACCCGATTGGCGGTCGATTTACAGGAGGCGATGGGCGAAGGTCAAACGTTGGGGACTACTGCCCTAACAGACGAAGCAGTACCAATAGCAATGCCAGAATAGCGGCAATGATGCCGGCATCGATGGCGCGCCGTAGCAGGTTGGGCATGATGATTTTGGTAGAGCGCGCTGGCGGGGGCATGGCAAAACGCCGTCCATCATGCTGGAGCTGGGCGAGTTGTTTTTTGGCTTGGCGATTATCTGGGTTAATGGCGAGGATGTTCTCTAAGCAGGCGCGGCGGTCTTCATCTGTGCCGACAACTTGCAGCAACGCAATCCACACTTTTTCGTTGAAAGGGTCAATGCTGGCGGCATAGCGCCACATTTGATGAGCGCGCTTCCAATCGCCGTGTTCATAGGCGGTTTGTCCCGCTTGCATCAATGTGTTAAATCGGGTGGAGAGCGTTTGCGGCATCGCTGATACCTTACAACATCATGTCGTCTCTACTGATAATTATAACGCAAAATGACGAAACGTGGGGCGCCATGATGACGCCCCGTTGCTGTTAGTTCACCCAAGCATAGGGGAAGTCGTCTTCTTGGTTATCAG
>WGEI01000155.1 GCA_015492875.1 Anaerolineae bacterium
GAAGATGGCCTTGCTGGATTGGTTTGCCCGTAATGAAGGCGTAGATACAGCCAAAATTGTTTTCTCCGCCATCCGCGATTTACAAGTGTGGTGGCGTGGCGCCGATATTTTGGCCGTAACCCGTACTTTTCAGCGTGTTTTTCGTGGCTCCGGTAAAGGCTCATTAGACCCAGAGACCGGTCGGATTAGTATGTGGACTTCCACCATTGCTCAGCGTGAATTGGTGATGATGCGTGGTGAAATGAGCCTAGCGCTAGGGCCAGTTGATGATGTGATGGCGGATGGGTTGTCGCAGGCACTCAGTGCCATTAACTACTTTGGGCGACGTGGCAGCTTCTTGCAACTGGTAGCGTTGCGCCAAGATAGCCAGCCTCCTGATGCGGTAGGGTTCACGAATTTATCCCAACCGCTACCCCTCGATGCCTTGGGCAAAGGCTACTTACAGCGTATGGATGATATGTTGCCAAATGCAACATGGGATGATGTTGACAACGTCAATAACCCCAAAAGTAAAGGCGGACGTTTCAGTTATAACGTTCTACTGCCCTATACATTACGCCACCATGCGTTCAACCATTCTGTTTATGCCTTAGAAGGGATTCGTCTGCAATGATACCGTTAACCATGCTGGAATTGCATATACAGGCTCAGGCGACGATTGATCTTGGGGCAAATCCCGGTTCTGCCTTGCGTGGCGCACTATATAACACATTGCGCGCGATGTACGATACAGGCGCTAAGGTGCAATCGCCCGATGATGCAGATGCGAATCCCGTAGCTTGGCTGCTGGCATTGGAAGACCCAAGCCAACATGGTGGTAAGGATGTGCCGCGCCCCTTGGGGGTGCGGCCTCCACTCTCCTCCGCCGCCTCCAAATTAGCCTTTGGTTTGGCTTTTTATGGGCGCGCCCGCGAACAAATTCCTATGGTGCTCACCGCTGCTTACGCTATGGGTAATGTGGGCGTTGGGCGTGGGCGGCAACGTTTTCAGGTCGCAAGTGTTGAACAGGTGGATTTCTTGAGTGGCGCACGCCAGACAATCATGGATGCGGATGGCAAACAGATTAGCGCTCTATGGTCGCCGCCACCGGCTGAAACCTATGTGGAAGCCGCGCGCCAACTTGAGGGTAAGCCATTAACGATACGTTTTCTGACGCCGACGAGAATTGTTCAGCGTGGAAAATTGTGCCATCACCCCCAACTTCGCCCTTGGCTTCAGCGTTTGTTAGAGCGCATTCGCCGTTTAGGAGAGCTTTATACTGATGACCCGCCTTGGGTCCCTTTCAAAGAATTACTCAATGCGAGTGAGACGGTACATATCCTTAAAGATAAAACGCAGTGGAAAGATATGCGCAGTGGCTCTCGCCGTCAGGGGCGGACTACACCTACAGGCGGTTTTATCGGGGAAGTCACTTATAGCACTGTACCGTCGCCTTTGTTGCCTTGGCTTGTTGTAGGGCAGGGCGTTCAAGTGGGTAAGAGCGCCGTAAAAGGAAATGGGTGGTATCGCATTATCACCGGATAGCTAGGCAGTATAACTTCGGGAGGAAACATGGCCATTATTGAGGATTTGATCGTTAGTGAATATGGGTCATTTGTTGGTGTCAAGGGGCGACGTTTGCGGGTCACCGTTCCTGAAAAGCCGCATGTCGACGCACCACTGATACATTTGCGCAGTGTGCACATTCTCTCACATGCTGTAACAGTGAGTGCTTCGGCTATAGCGGCGTGTTGTCAACAGGGCGTGCCTATTTATTTCATTGATGCCGTCGAGGGCAACTACGCCATGCTTATGTCGCCCCATTTGACCACTGTTATCAAAACTCGTCGTAGCCAATTGGCCGCTTATCATAATGCTACTGGAGTTCGTGTGGCCGCCCAAATTGGTGCGGGGAAAATCCGCAGTCAAGCCGCTAACTTGCGCTATCTTGCCCGCCGCCAAGAGGGGGAATCTTCTGAGCGCTTGCGCCAAGTCGCGTTGGAGTTGGTCGCTATGGCAGACCGTATCAAGGCGGATGAGACGCTTTGCTTAGACGACGTGCGAGAGCAATTTATGGGCATTGAAGGGCAGGCCGCCCGCCGTTATTGGGCGGCTTTGGGGACTTTGTTTCCCGAATCCTATGAATGGCCCGGCAGGCAAGGACGCCATGCAGAAGATGCGTTGAACGTTTTGCTGAACTATGGCTACGGCATTCTTTATGGCGAAGTCCAGAATGCGCTAGTTATCGCTGGTTTAGAGCCATATGCCGGCCTATTACATACCGATAGGCCAGGGAAGCCCAGCCTGACTTTAGACCTGATTGAGGAATTTCGCGCCCCTATTGTTGACCGCACTGTCGTTGGTTTAGCGAAGCGTAACTATACCGTCAAGTTTGATGACAATAAGCGGCTGGAACGTGAGTTCCGCAAGGATTTTGCCGAGCATATCTTATCACGTTTGGCTGCTCAGGGAATGGTGAACGGCAAACGTTACACTTTACGCTCTATCATCCAAATGCAAGCCCGTCGCTTGGCCGCTGCCCTGCGCGGGGAAGGGGAGTATGAGGCTTATCTGGATGGGTAAGCCTCTTTATTGGAGCGACAGGTGTTAAGAGTTCTGGTTATTTACGATATTTCTAACGATCGTATTCGTCTGAAAGTCAGTGAGACCTGCCTCGATTATGGCTTAGACCGTTTACAGTATAGCGTTTTCACTGGTCTCTTGAAACCGGTTCATATGCGGGAACTGAGCAAACGCCTAAAGAAATTAACGAAAGAGGATGGGCATATTCTCGTCTTGCCCGTGAGTGCCGATGATTGGCAACGACGGGTTTCAATTGGAGTGTCATCATGTTAGTTGAAACAGATTTTTATTTGCGCATCAACGAGCTGAAAAACTTTGTGTATTGCCCCCGCACCACTTTTTATGAGCTTTGCTTGCATCTTAACCTAACGACAGCCTCTGCTGAAATGGGACAAGAGGCGGAACGCGAAGTGAAAGAAAAGCTGCGGCGGCGCAAACAAGCGCTTCATACTGTGGTAGAAGGAGAACGTCGTTTTGATGTGACCGTGTTTAGCCATAAACATCGTTTAGTTGGCAAAATTGACGAGTTAGTGTTGGCTGCTGATGGCATTCATATCGTTGAGTATAAAGACACCCCCACTGATTATGGTTATTGGAAAATGCAACTTATGGGCTATCGCTTGTGTGTGGAAGAGAGTTATGAGCGGCCTGTGGTAGGGTGTTGGGTTTATATCATTCCAGAAAAACGGTATCAACCAATAACATTGAGCAAGCGCGATATGAAAAAACTGGAAGATACGCGCCAATTTATTCTACAGATGATTGAGGCAGAACGTTGCCCCCCGCCGGTGAAACAGCGTGGTAAATGCTATTCTTGTCAATATAGGCGCTTTTGCAATGATATTGAATGAGCGCCGATTTTAACGATATTGCTTGATGCTTTAGAGAAAGCAAATTAGGGCGACCTTAGGCCACCCTAGAATAATGAATGAATAGTGATTTACTGGTGATAATAGCGTGTAGTCCTACTGAGTTAATCAAACTCGCCGTTTACGTGCCTCCTGCCGCACATGCTCCAAATTGATAATTTCCGCGATTTCATAACTGGTAATCAAACTGTCAACTTTAGGCCGTAACCGTAAAATCGTTGGGAAATGCCCCATGCGCCCATGTAACTCTGCTAGGCAGATAGCGGCAATATAATTCAATGATGGTAAAACAATCAGCCACGAGGTTTTTTGCCACGTCTCGCCACTGATATTCAAACCATCAATAAGGCTGACTACTTGTTCAACAAATGGTTGTGTTACATCTAACTGGACTGCGACATCGGTGATTTCTTGGGGTTTCTCGCCAACGATTTGCTCCAATTGGGCTAGTTGTTCTTCAGTGAGTGGGTGCGCAAAATTGAGAACATGCATGAAATGCCTACCTTGTTAAGATTTTGAACCTGTCCAACGTTCGAATTTGCCATAATCATCGCGGCGTGTCGGCGTCACGTTATAATCAGTCTCGTTGATATGATAAGCCAACTCCAGAATCAACACATAATCGCCTTTTTTCTCATAAACATAGAATGCACGGGCTTTACTACGGCCTAGTTTGTATACCGGGAAGGATGAGCCGGCCCGATGCATATGTTTATCACGGTTTTCGGCTAATCCAATCTCATTGAGAATTTTTTCCCAGCCCCGCTTTATTTCTGCATCTTTGATAGTATCAAACGCCTTTTTCGCTTGTTTGCTGAGCCAAACTTCTGTGGTGACGGCGTTCTTTAAGTGCTCATTGGCGATGACACCCAACGCGCCCAGACTATAGTAATACTCACCATCGATTTCTTCACGCTCAAAGAGTGTATAAAGTGGTTGTTGCGATAAATCAACACTTTCATCAAACTTCAGCAATTGACGTAACTCGGCCTCTGAGACCTCATCCTGCTCCTCAACTGCTTGTAGCACATCTTTGATTTCCCCTAATTCTTCAAAATCGAGATTAATGGGGAGTTGTGCTAGACGAATGAGTTCTTCAGAGCGCTCGAAAATGTATTGCATTTCGACATTTTCTTCCAACATTCCGATAATTGTGAAGTAGGGAATGACGCTCTTGAAACCGCCGGTAGGGTTGAAAATGCGGCGAAATGTCCCACGATGGGCTTTATTGAGAATGCGGTAGATGGTTTGAATTAATAATGGCAAACCACGACGGCGAAATCGTTGACTATCATTGACTTGCAATCCCTCAATGACATGTACTTCGGCTTTACGGCCAAAATAATCTTGGCAAAAATCAGCAATGATACGCGCCGCCAACACCCCATCCGGCGTCTCGGTGGCCAAGAAGTGCAATTGGTCATTAGGATTCTTTGGCGTATCGCCTATAATACGGAGTATACTATTCAGCTCTGCAGACGCCCCCCGCAACCATTGTTTATTATCTCTGTTAACATTTAATGTATTCAAGGCTCGATGATATAAATCCTCGCCGGCGAAATTGCTTTTGGCGGTAGCTATATTGTTTAACGCTTCTAGTGACAATGTTTGTTTTGCAAAGTCACGCACATCGCTCTCGGTTTGCTTATCAAGGTTGCGGAATACACTTTGCCCTACAGTTGAAATAATGCAGATAGGTTGATTCGACATCTTGTTTCTCCTAATTTTTCAACAAAGTCAAAAGCGCTTGACGCTTATTGCGTTTGATATGTTCGCCATCATCCAGAAAAGCCGACATTTTGTCATAAATAGTGCGGAATTGGTTTTCAACTGTGCGTTTGCTCTTTTGAAGCGCCAGCCCTAACTCTTCAGCCGTTGCGTAAGGGTGCTGCAATAAGACGGAGACGAGCTTTCTCTCCTCATCAGTTAACTTTTCAAGGAACAAGTCGCGCAAACTCCGTGCAACTGGTAGGCCTTCCACCGGCGTGGTGATACGCCGCGCGCGCATCAGTGGCAAATCAACCACTTGCACATACTGCCACTTGCCTACAGGGATATGATATAAATTGCGTTGCAAGAGTGCAGCA
>WGEI01000156.1 GCA_015492875.1 Anaerolineae bacterium
CTTGTATGCCAATGTAGGCGCGGTATGGGTTAGTTGCTTGCTCTGCTAGAACCGCATTAATCACGTCACGCGGATAAGCGCTATTTTCGATGAACCAAGCCTCTAAACGCCCGCCGATGAAGGTCAGAACTTGTTCGCGCGCTTCGGCGGTCACTTCAATTGGCTGTACTGCCGCCAGTTTGTCTACTGCCTCCGCAAGGTTGACATCTATTTGACGGTCGATGAGCACTTGAATAATGCCCAGCGCAGCCCGCCGTAAACCGTAAGGGTCTGCCGTTGATTTGGGGAGCAAGCCAGCCGCAATCAGGCCAACTAAACTATCTAGCTTATCGGCAAGGCCTAGCAACGCGCCCGCATCGCTAGTGGGGAGCATGTCGCCAGCGCCACGTGGTAGCCAGTGCTCAAAAATAGCATTTGCCACCGCTGGAGCATAGCCTTCTCGCAGCGCGTAGTGCCGCCCCATAACGCCTTGTAATGATGTGAATTCCACTACCATTTGCGTTGCAAGGTCGGCCTTAGCGATTTGCGCCGCTTCTTGGGCGATTGCGATTTGTTCAGCTTGTATGCCCAATAACTCGCCCAACTGCGCAATAGCCTCAGCAACACGGTTGTTTTTGTCCAGCATAGAGCCGAGTTTTTCTTGGAATGTCAAGGTTGCCAAACGAGGCAGGTATTCTTTAAGCGGCTTTTTGATGTCCTCTTTGTAGAAGAAATCCGCATCGGAGAAACGCGCCGTGAGCACATGCTCGTTGCCCTTGATAACTTTATCAAGGTGCTGACTGTCGCCATTGCGAACTGTGATAAAGTAGGGCATCAAGTTGCCGTCGTTATCTTGCACAGCGAAATAGCGTTGGTGTTTACGCATCACGGTGATGAGCACTTCGCGCGGCAATGATAGAAAACGCTCATCGAAGCACCCGCGTAGCGCAGTAGGGGCTTCAACTAAATTAGTGACTTCGGCCAATAAACCTTCATCATACAAAACGCTGCCGCCAACTTCCTCAGCCAGCCCTTCAACTTGGTCTAAAATGAGGTCGCGGCGGTCGTGGTGGCTCAGGTAAATGCCCTGTTCTGCCATCGCTGAGAAATAGGTGTCAGTGTTATGAATGGCGAGTTCTGGAGAGCCATAAGGCCGCAACCCGCGTGTGATGTTGCCGCTGGCAATACCAGCATAACTGAACGGAATAACCACATCGCCCAATAACGCCACAATCCAACGGATGGGGCGCGAGAAAGCTATACCGCTTTCGTTCCAGCGCATCGATTTGCCGAATTTAATGCTGGCGATGAGCTGTGGCAAGACTTCTGCCAAGACTTCAATGGATGGCCGCCCAGTTGTATGCACTGTAGCTGTGACATACTCACCACCGTCTATTTCCCGCACTTGTAAGTCATCAACGTTCAAGCCTTTACTTCTAGCGAAACCTTCAGCCGCCTTTGTTGGCTTACCATCAGCATCAAATGCGCGGTTGGCTGGTGGTCCTTTCACCAATTCTTCTTTATCGGGCTGCTGTGGCGCGATGCCTTTCACCACCAACACCAAACGGCGTGGTGTGGCCATAACCTGTAAACTCTTGTATGGCAATTCAGCTTCAGCGAACAGGTCGGTAGCGAAACGATTTAATTGCTCTGCCGCCATGTCAACATCTGCCGCCGGTAGCTCTTCCACGCCAATTTCTAGAAGCATATTTGCCGCCTGTGTAGGCGGTTTTTTAGGCATATCTGCTGGCTCTTGTGTTGCGGGTGCGCCCCATTGGTCTTTCATGTGGAGCAAAGGGTAACCTAGCGATTCACGCCGTTCTACATAGGCACGGGCAACATTGCGCGACATGTCACGCATCCGACGGAAGAATGCAGCGCGCTCAGTCACGCCGATAGCGCCTCGTGTGTCTAGCACGTTGAATAGATGGCTGAGCTTCAGCACATAATCGTATGCAGGCATGATTGCGCCCGACTCTAAGGCGCGACGGTGCTCTTGCTCATAGATGTGATAGACCGTGTTCAGCCCTTCGATGTCGGCGATATTGAAGTAATAGTTACAATGGTCAATCTCATCTTGTAGCATCATCTCGGCATAGGTTAGCCCACCTTGCAGCCAATCAATATCCCAAGCCGAGTCTTTACCCTGCAAGGCCAGCACAATACGTTCAATACCGTAGGTAATTTCCACCGATACAGGGTCTAATTCAATACCGCCCGCTTGCTGGAAGTAGGTGAATTGTGTGATTTCTTGACCATCTAGCCATACTTCCCAGCCCAGCCCCCAAGCGCCTAATGCTGGACTTTCCCAGTTGTCCTCTACAAAGCGGATGTCGTGCTCGCGGCGATTAATGCCCAGCGCTTCAAGCGAGCGCAAATATAGTTCTTGCGGGTCGCCCGGATCCGGCTTGAGTATCACCTGATATTGGTAATACTTCTGCATACGGTTGGGATTTTCGCCAAAGCGCCCATCATCAGGCCGCACACTCGGTTCAACATATGCGACACGCCACGGCTCTGGGCCAAGAACGCGCAGAAATGTGGCGGGATTACCTGTGCCCGCGCCAACTTGAACATTATAAGGCTCCCAGATAACGCAGCCTTGTTCTGCCCAAAATTCATGTAATTTCAAAATAACTTGCTGGAAGGTGAGTGGTTGGCTCATATATGCAGTCCTGAATGCGGTTGTTTATCGACAACGTGCTGTATTATAGAGGGTAGAGTAATAATTGACGAGGGGCTTCACCAAGCAAAGGGAGCAGCAATGGCGGGCAAATGCGTGGCGATTGGCTGCTTAACGTTGATGTGCCCTTTGATTAAGCCGTACTGCCGCCTGAGTAGTGATACTTGACATTATTGAGGTTGAGTGGTGAAATAACGCGGCTATGTAATGGCCAAGAGGAATTCATGGAAAACGCTGTATCCACGATTGAGCGCAATACCCCCCTAACGGTTATCGAACCAGCTAAAAGAGGGTTTCATCTTAACTTACGTGAAATTTGGCAATATCGAGAGTTGCTCTTCTTTTTCGTCTGGCGAGAGATAAAAGTCCGTTATAAACAAACGGTCTTTGGGGTACTTTGGGCTATTTTGCAGCCATTTATGACGATGGTTGTCTTCACGATTTTCTTCGGCGGTCTGGCGCAAATTGATACCAACGGCATCCCATACCCAGTTTTTAGCTATGCAGCGCTTGTCCCATGGACGTTCTTCTCCAATAG
>WGEI01000157.1 GCA_015492875.1 Anaerolineae bacterium
GTATATCCACCACACCTTGTAAACCCAAATCGTCCGCAATGGCAATAACAGGGTCAATATCAGGTGCAGCCAATATGGCAATATCCGGCTGAATACTGCGCAACTGCAAGACAATATCTACTCCCTGCATATCCGGCACATTGAAATCCACCAAAGCGAGGTCTTGCGGGTGTGATTGAATATATTCCAATGCGGGTGTCGCCGCCGTAAAGGAGGTAATCTCATATCCCCCAAGCTGCTCCAAAGCGCGGCGAACCTGAACGGCAAAATCAAGATTATGGCTGATAATCAGGATACGAATAGCTAGCAACCCCATTGAATAAAGCTTTTCTGTGAATTAAGCGTCAGGCAATACCTTATCATTCTATTGTACTCACCTCACAGTTTCTCGCACATTAAAAATCAATCAAACACGCTTTCGGCAAAAGAAAAGCGAGCTTTGAGTAAGCCCGCCTCTCATAACCTCATTAAGAGAGAATACTACTCAGCGGTGACACTGACATTGATCGTGCCTGTATTATTCACTTCGCTCACTTCCGACACCGTGTTATCTGGGTCTGCGCGGCTTACTAGCGTGTATGTACCCGCTGCATCAAAAGTTATATCCACAGTGAGTGTAATGCTTTCGCCAGGATTCAAATTCGATACGGCAGGGCTATCAATCTCCACATTATTTAATTCATGTACCACGACAAAAGCACCCGATGCCCCACTGCCTGTATTCGTCACAACAATTGAATACGAGGTGGTGACATCGCTAGAGCCAGAGGGGATTATAACGCTGGTGTCGCCAGTGATATTGGCAATCACTAAATCTGGTTGACCGGGCGTAGCCGTAGGCGTAAAGGTGGCGGTATTTGCGGGTGCAACGGTAAAGGTCGCCGTGGGGGAAGTCGTCGGTGTGGCTGTTGGTTGATTTTGCGGCGTAGGCGATGGTGGCGGCGTCACAATTGGCACAGCATTGCAAACACCATAAACTGTTGTATATTGCGCGCTCACCCACCCTTCTCGCGTATTGACCCGCAGCATCCACCACGAGTTATCGCCTAAACGTCCGATAATAGGCGCTAAAGTGCCGGTAGAGAGGACGGTGATAATGTCATAATCGGTGCTGGGGCCAGTGCGGAAATTCAGGCCGGTATTGATAAGGGCACGGCATGTGGGGTCATTGGGGTCAATTTGTGGCACGTTGCTTTGGGGTGCAGAGGTAGCTGTGACAGCGGCGATGCTGGAGCGCACAACAAGTTGTAAAGTTGCTGGCTCGCTGAGAATATCGCCTTTATATGCCACTACACGTAATTCAATATTCCCCTCACTCGCTGGGGTGAAGTCCAACAAAGCATTACGGCTATCCGCGTCGGCATCGGCAGCGAAGGGCAAAACTTTGGCGACATTGCCATTCACAAACATCTGCACACTAGTCACACCACGCGCGTTGGTGATAGCAGCGTTGACGAAGACCGTTTCGCCAACAACAACCTCTGTGCCATTTTGTGGCGAAAGAATTTGGACAACAGGGCGCTCGGTAGATGGCGCATTATTATTGGGCGTAATTGTTGGCAAAACCGTTGGCACTGCCTTCGTGCCAAGATTACAAGCTGTAAGCACAAGGCTGAGCAAGAGAAACGCTATCATTCGGACGCGCATAATCAGTCCTTAGCAAGTTTTATATTTAATAATTGAAAGCCTATCACGCCTCGATTCTAACACTGTGCGCCATTCCGCACAATCACGTTAGCCCTGTGTGTGCCCTATGAAAGCCAAACACTGTGCAGATTTTCATGAGAACGAAACAAGCCCCAAAGGGGCTGTTCGTAAATAGTAGGTTTTCAGACGATGGCTAACTAATTGGGTCTTTATAAATGATGTAACGACCCATTTCATCGCCTTTAGCAATACAAGTGTCCATATCGACCTTAAACTCGTGGCCGCCGGAAACCCACCGCAAACCTTCCTGTAGCAAGCCTTGACCAACGTAGCAAACCGGCTTATCGGCCTTACGATTCCAGCACATCGGACAACGCTCTAGGGTATAAATAATGCGGTCGTTACCTTCTTCGTAAACATTAGAAATTTGGTCGGAAAATTGGGAAAAAATATTCGCCATAGCGGGCACACCAATCTTCAGCTTCGCATTGAGCGGCAACACCTTAAAGGCAAGGTCGCCAACGCCCGCTAAAGCGCCGAAAGCCCGCAAACCATGAGCAAAGGTCGCACGGCCAGCACGCAAGGCGAGGCCACGCCCACCACGCGGACCATACATCTCTTCGAGGGCGACGTTAAGCGCCGTAAAGTCCGCGAAATCAAAACCTTTTTCAAGGTTATCTGGCGGGTAATTATCAATCAATTCAGGTAACCCGGCCAAATTCAAAATGGCGTTGAGGCCATTTTTGCCCATGATTTCTTCCATGGCCAAGATAAAAATGAGGGCAAACTTGTTAGGATAGTAATATCCGGATTTTTCTGCCATTGTGGCTGGTCCTCCAATCGGTGAGTACAGTCAACCGTGGTTCATCAATCCCGGCGTACTGAGGGAACATAGTCCCCACCTGGCTGCCTCAATTAAGTATACGACAAAATGGCGTTCTATCCCAATCACAACGCCTTAATGTTTTTAAGGCCAAAAACACACAAGGTGTACTATAGCGATAATCGGGTGATTTCGTCAACCGAGTAGCGGTATATCGACAATTTGGCGCACCTCTTGCGATATTTTTTGGCCGGGCAGGCGACCTTGCATACTATAGGGGCCTGTCCATGTAATTTCTACATCTACTAATTTACCACGATAATCGCCATCGGCCTCAAAGAAAACCAGTTTATTCTGTGGTGTGCGACCACGCCATTTACCACGATGCTGGTCTTCTACCAAAACCTGAACTTGCTCGCCTAAAAAGCGCGCGTTAATTTCCGCCATGACTTGAGCTTGCAAATCTTCTAGCATTTTATGACGACGGCGCTTTTCTTCATCTGGCACATCATCTTCCATGCGGCGGTCACTAACGGTGTTAGGGCGCGGGCTATAACGTGCGAGATGGGCTTTATCTAACTTCAATTCGGCCAGCAGATTATAGGTATCCATAAACTGGGCTTCAGTTTCTCCGGGGAAGCCCACGATGATGTCCGTATGGATAGCCACATCGGGTATGCGCTCGCGGATACGGTGAATAAGGCGGCGATATTCATCGGCAGTATAGCCGCGTTTCATATTTTCGAGCACGTCATCATTACCGGCTTGTACAGGCACTTCGATATGCGGCATGACGCGCGGCAACTCGGCCACAGTATCGAGCAACTTATCCGTCATCCAGTTAGGATGGCTGGTGAGGAAGCGAATACGCTCTAAGCCTGTTTCTTCAGCAATGTCATCGATAATCCGCAGCAAATCGGCAAGATCGGGGCCATCAGGAATATCTTTACCATAACGGTCAACAATCTGGCCGAGCAAAGTAACCTCTTTAACACCTTGCAACGCCAGACTGCGAACATGGGCGACAATTTCACCCACGCTACGGCTGCGCTCTACCCCACGGCGGAACGGGATAATGCAAAAAGTGCAAGCATGAGAGCAGCCATAGACAACGGGCACATGGGCACTAACCAATTGCCCTTGTTCATGCGCTGGCAAAATGAGGTCGCCATCTTGAATCGCCTCACGCTCAGCTCGTGCTTGTTCATCGAGTGCAAGCGCTTCAACTTCGCCAAGGCGGTCTTGCAAAAATTCAATCATGGGTGCGGGTTCTGAAGGCGGCATGAAGACATCGACAAAGGGCAATTTCTTGCGCAGGTGTAGCGGGTCGCGCACACCAACTAAGCAACCCATAACGCCGATGACTTTTTCTGGATGGCGCTCTTTTAAGGCTTTGAGCAGCATCAAGCGATTTAGCGCTTTATCTTCGGCACTTTGCCGCACCACACAGGTATTAACAACGAGAATATCGGCATCATCAGGCGAAACAGCCACATGATGCCCCATGCGCTCCAACTCTGATGCAAGCCGTTGTGAATCGGCGGTATTCATCTGACAGCCGAAAGTCCAGATGTGATAATCCATATTTATATGCTGACCAATCTCAAACCAGATAAGCGTATTGTAGCGAAATGCTTCACAAGCGTCAATGAGGCCTTATAGTTTATTGCTAATTTACTGGCAAGGCACAGCACATAGAGAAATTTGTTGCGGCGCCCCGTCAAGCCATAGGGTGAGGGTATTATCTCCTAATGATACGTGATAGGTGACATCAAATTCGAGCGGCGCACCTTGACTAACACCTTGAAAAATCTCCTCACCATTCACTTCTACAATCAATGAACCTGCTGGTGCTATTATGCGTAACACATAGTTCACACATTCCCCGACAGGCTCTAGTGAAACAATTCGCCGTAGCCACGCCCCGCTAGCTAATGCAGTATAGTGGGGTAACGGTGTCCAAGCAGAATCCGTTCCCGGTCGCACTTGTGGCGTTGGTGTATAGAGCGCCAGCCAACCATTTTGAAGTTCAATGCTATATTCAGTCATAATTGGAGTATACCAAATTCAAATGCCCAAAACAGTAAACAATCGGCATATTATAGCCCAAGACATGCGGGGCTAGCAGGCGCTTTACCCTCAAATCCCCTACCCTGCTTGCGAAAGCCATCTAAAAAGCCGAGAATAACGTTAGATAAATTAAATTTACAACAATATCATATAGGGCAATTCCGTCGCTTCAAATCCATAAACTACCCCAACGAGAGTGTGTAGAGGTCATCATGCGCGAGACAATTTTGTTTTACAATCCGGTTAGCACATCCCCCGGCAAGCAACGTCTGCCGCTATCGCTGTTGGCTATATCCGCCGTAGTAGCAGAGGACTATGACATAGAGTTCATCGACGGCAATCTCATATCCAATCCCGCCCAAGCCATCATAGAGCGTGTGCAGGCAGCAAAGGCCAAACTGCTGGCAGTCACGGTTATGCCCGGCCCGCAGTTGCGACAAGTCGTCCCTGTCTGTAAACAAGTCAAACAGACTTTGCCCGATTTAACTATTTTATGGGGTGGCTATTTTCCCAGTAACCACACAGAAGTTTGCTTACAGAGCGAATTCGTCGATTATGTTATTCAGGGGCAAGGGGAGGCCGCCTTCCGCAAATTTGTGGATACGTTCTATCATGGCGGGGCATTGGACGAAGTACCCTCATTAGCATATAAGCAAGGCGATGATATTACAGTCAACCCACGCGCCCCTTTCATCAAACCCGATAACTTGCCTTGGTATCCTTATGACCGCATCGACGTAAGCCGTTATATCGGGCACAGTTATCTTGGCAAACGGGTGTTATCGCATAATACAAGTTGGGGCTGTCCATTTTCATGCAATTTCTGCGCGATTGTGCCGTTGGCGCAAAAACGTTGGTTGGCCGAGAGCGCGCAACGGGTAGGCGATATTATGGCCTATTTGAAGCGTTGTTATAACATTGATGCTATGGAATTTCACGATATGGACTTCTTCGTCCACGAGGGGCGCACAGCAGAAATTGCCGAGCGCATGACAGGCCTAGA
>WGEI01000158.1 GCA_015492875.1 Anaerolineae bacterium
TGGCAATACCCTCGTCAATGGCGTGCTGGTGCAAGAAGGCTGGGCAGAAGCCGTTCGTTATGACCCCGATACGAGGCATTACGAAGCGTTTCGCCAGTTGGAACAGCAAGCCGCAGCGGAAAATCTCGGTTGCCATCCAACAGGCATTTTTGATGATAGCTCTAGCCGCCGCTAGTTGGGTTTGTTGATGCTAATCTAATACAGATTTGGTAAGCTCTGGCGGCATAATGCTAGAGAGAGGAACTATGACAATGGGGCGCTGGACTGTAAACGACATCCCCGATCAAAGTGGGAAAATGGCCGTCATCACTGGCGCGAACAGTGGCTTAGGGTTTGAGGCGACGCGGGCTTTAGCGCGCAAAGGCGCACATGTCGTTTTAACGGGGCGTAATGAGCAGAAGCTAGAAGATGCGACTAAACGTATTTTAGAAGAAACACCACAGGCCAAGCTCATGAGTATGCGCCTCGACCTCGCCGACCTCGCATCGGTGCGCAACTTTGCAGAGGGATATTTGCGCCAGTTTGAGCAATTACATATTTTAATCAACAATGCGGGCGTGATGGGCATCCCTCACCGTAAAACTGCCGATGGCTTTGAAATGCAATTTGGCACGAACCATTTGGGGCATTTTGCTTTAACTGCGTTATTGCTGCCCGCCATACGCAATACACATGGTGCGCGGGTGGTCAATGTTTCTAGTGGCTTCGCCCAGCGCGGAAAAATGCATTTTGACGATTTGAATATGGAACGCAATTACCGCCCATGGGCGGCCTATGCCCAGAGTAAACTGGCCAACCAACTTTTTACAACTGAGCTACAACGGCGGTTTGAAGCAGCTGGTATAGACGCGATAAGTGTCGCCGCCCATCCCGGCTATGCGGCAACGAATTTGCAAGCAGTTGCGCCACAAATGAGCAACTCGCGTATGCGCCTGTGGATGATGGGGCTGATGAACCGTTTTCTGGCACAATCTGCCGAGCAAGGTGCGCTCCCCATTCTCTATGCTGCTACGTCACCAGATGTTAAAGGTGGCGAATACTTTGGCCCAGATGGGCTTATGGAGATGCGTGGCTACCCCCCCGTGTGAAGATGCAACCAGAAGCACACGACCCCGAAGCCACAAGCAAACTATGGGAACTCTCTGCGCATATGACGGGTGTTACTTACGATTTACCCGTAACGGTCTAGCGGGGGACTCATGCCGTCATTAGAAGATGCTATCACACTGGCGCTAAAAGCCCATAATGGCCAAGTTGATAAGGCGGGGCAACCTTATATCTTGCACCCACTGCGGGTCATGCTGGCCGTGCAGGGAGCAGGTGGCGGATATGAGGCGCAAATAGCGGCGGTGCTGCATGATGTCGTTGAAGACAGCGCCTATAGTCTCGATGATTTACGGCGTGAGGGATATAGTGAAGTGGTATTAACTGCGCTGGACGCCCTCACCCACCGTGATGGGGAAAGCTATAGCGATTTTATCGGGCGGGCAAAAGCCAATCCGATAGCGCGGCAAGTGAAGCTGGCTGATATTGAAGATAACCTCGATGTGCGGCGGTTAGGCCATATCACACCAAAGGATGCAGAGCGTCTGGAACGCTATATACGGGCGAGAGAGCGCCTACTCGCCCCATAAATGGCGCTACCTATCTTCTTATGTCGGGCGTATAATACGAACGGCACATCATGTGCTGACAATCTGGTATGCACAGGTAGACGCGCTACGGCGCGTCTATCGCTTTCTATTGCCGCCAACTAGCAACAGCCCCTATTGGTAAGAGATAACCTATGTTTTTATGCCATCTATGCAAAGTTTAATGCCTTGTCATTGATGGAGAAATAACTTTTAGTTAATCTAATGTTTGCTGGTGGTTAAGGTTTCGTGATAAGCGCTCGCAATTACAGGAAAAGCCGTTATAATGTAGCCGACTTGACGGGGTACATATCAAATCCTCTTTTCCATCGAAGCCTGCTTGAATGTTAATTGCTATGTTGAACCTGCAAAACATAGGTTTGCAGGTTTCGGCATGATTAATGAGGTTAGGAAAACTAATGCGAACAACAGTGATTATTGGCGGTGGTTTAAGCGGGCTTGCAGCAGCATACACTCTTCAACAACACAACATCGCCTATACTCTCATTGAAGTGAAAAGGCGGGTGGGTGGCGCGATCAACACAGTTCGTCAAAATGGTTTTGTCATGGATGGCGGTCCTAGCCTCATCAACCATGAAGAAAGCGAACAACTCTATACATTGCTCAACAGCCTGCATATTGGCGACGAACTATTTGAAACCAAACACGGGCTATCATTGCGCAGTGGGATGCAAACCTTGACCGATACGTTGGATAGGAAGTTGAATGGCGGGCGCTTGCACCGTATGGCCGTGAGCAGTGTTGGGCAAATCGGACGCATATTCACTATTTGCATGGAAAATGGCCTGATGTTTGATGCGAAAAGCTTGATTGTCGCCATACCGGCGCGTTATGCCGAGCGCATTTTTTATAGCTATATCCCCGAAATCAGTGAGTTGCTGAGGGGCTATCGCTATGACACAATTGCGCGGTTATCGTTGGGATATGCTAATGAGCATTTGCCAACAGAACCCCTAAAAGCAACCACGCAAAAATACCCCTTTGTCTACCATTTCAATGGGCCGCCTCGCGCGCCAACGGGCTATAGCCTGCTACATATGGGCGTCAGATTAACGCCGCCGATGCAGTTAGCGGCTGATGAAATTATTGCCCGTGCGATAAAAGATCTGAACTTGCCGCCAGCGCCCACAGTTTGGCATCTCGATTATTGGCCAGAAGCCGACCCGCTCGATGTTTATGAGCTGAAACATGCACAAAACATGAGGGCAATAAATGAGCTGTTACCCGGCGGTATCGCTTTAATTGGCGATGACTATGCCCCGACACCGCTCCAGAAAGACGGTATTTACCGTATTATGAAACGCATCCAGCTAGCGCAAGAAGCCGCTAGAGGAGTTGCCAACTTCCTCGGCGCAAAGCGCAATTAACCCCATAAACGCGCGATACGCTTTATAATTATTGAGTCCATACACCGCTCAATCAAACTAGCGCCACACAAGCATTACTAACTTCATTTTCCACCCTATTTAAGTTTTCAAGGGTTATAATTTAACAATCTCAATGGGGAATATCTAAGAGTTGTTTTAGAATACAACGTAGACAATAGATGCATTTTGTACTGGAGGAAGAGGTGCGACTGATATTGATAGGCTTCGGGGTAGTTGGTCAAGGATTTGCCGAAATTCTACGTGACAAAGCTGATGAACTGGCACAACGATATAGCTTTAAGGCCACTATTGTCGGCGTGGCAACCCGTTCTCGTGGGGCGTTATATCACCCGGCAGGATTGAAAATTGACACATTGTTAAAAGCAATTGCACAAGGTCACCTCAATCACTATCCCAACACAACTGGCCTCAAGCGCGATGTTGATATTGCCGCCATACTTGAGCAGGCGGACGCTGACGCCGTGCTGGAATGCGCTTATTCCAACTTTGACGATGCCCAACCTGCATTAGAGTATTGTCGCACAGCACTGCGTAGCGGCAAACACCTTGTGTTAGCGAACAAGGGGCCAATAGCACTAGCCTATCATGAACTGCAAACCCTCGCTCGGGAACAAGGGCGGCAACTGCGCTTTGAAGCGACCGTCATGGCGGGCACACCGGCGTTACAGCTTGCGCGGGAGGGGATAGCAGGCAGCCATATTAACGCGGCGCGCGGCATTCTCAACGGCACAACCAACTATATTTTGACGCAGATGGAGCGCGGGATGGCCTATGAGGAAGCGCTGGCGCAGGCGCAAGCATTGGGCTATGCCGAAGCAGACCCAACCGCCGATGTGGGTGGGTGGGATGCCGCAGGCAAGGTGCTTATTTTAGGCGCAGCGCTCTTTAACCAGCAATGGAAAATGGCTGATTTGCAAGTTGAGGGCATTGAGCATATTACACGGAAGGATATAGAAGTAGCCCATGAAAAGGGCGAACGATGGAAATTGTTGGCAGAAGCTACGCCAGAAGGGGGGAAAGTTCGACCAGTGCGCATACCGCAATATGACCCGCTGGCAACAGTGCAAGGGGCGACTAATGCCATCACCTATACCAGCGATTTGTTAGGCCATGTGACACTGGTGGGACCGGGCGCAGGGCGTAAAGAAACGGGCGCGGCGCTATTAGATGATTTATTGGCCATTCAGCGCTATGGAGAATAGCAGGTTAGCCAATCTGGATATGTACTCAAAAGCGATCGAGGAATATTATGGCTAGAGCACGGGTTTTAGTTGTAGAAGACGATACACACTTACTTGGTGGTATTCGCGACATTTTAGAAATGTACGATTATTCTGTTGTCACGGCAGAAAATGGGGCAGAAGCCTTGCAACTATTGCGGGCGCATCCACAACAGCCAGATATTATCGTCTCTGATATTATGATGCCAGAGATGGATGGTTTTCAATTTTTGCAAGAGGTGCGGAAGGTCGATGATTGGGTCACAATCCCCTTCATATTTTTAACTGCCAAAGGCGAACGTGGCGACATTTTGCGCGGGCGCAAATTGGGGGTTGATGTTTATTTAACCAAGCCCTTTGACCCCGAAGATTTATTGGTAGCAGTGCGGGCGCGGCTGGAACGGAAAGAACAGTTTGAAAAAGCAAAATCACGTGAGATTGAAGAGATTAAGCAAGATATTCTCTCTGTACTCAATCATGAGTTCCGCACCCCATTAACGCTCATTGTGGCTTATGCTGATATGGTCAAAGAGTATGAGCAAGCGCAAATCTCCGATAATGATTTAAGCACCTTCATCCGCGGGGTGAGCGCAGGCGCAAATCGCTTACGACGGCTGGTAGAGAATTTTATTTTGCTCGTCGAACTCGATAGCGGGGAAATGCAGCAAAACTTCTCATGGCGCAAACGTGATGTGAATATCCTCGATATTATCGAAGCGGCCAAGCAGCAGGTGTTTGATGACGCTTCTATTGTGCAAGAATATGCGGCAGAAGGTGCGGCCTATACCTGTGAGTTAGAGATTGTTGAGCCACTTCCCGCCATTGAAGCAGACAGGGAATATCTGACTGTTGCTATCCGTGAGTTGCTCCATAACGCGGTGAAATTCTCCCAACCTGACCGTCCAATTGAAATTGGTGTACGGGCTGATAGTAATGCGCTGTATATCTGGGTTAGTGACCATGGGCGTGGCATTCCCCAAGAGCATATTGATAAGATTTGGCAACGCTTTTATCAAATTGACCGCAAATATCACGAAGATCAAGGCGGTGGTGTAGGTTTGGCCATTGCTAAAGGCGTGGTGGAAATGCACGGTGGCAGTATTCATGTAGAGAGCATTGAGGGCGAAGGCAGCACCTTCACCATCCAATTGCCTTTGCAAGCAAGAAGCTAGATGCAACTTCGGTTATATAATAACGTACAGGGGATAGGGGCATGTACCAGCCTATCCCAGAAAACATGCTATACTGGTTGCTAAATTCAAAATGATAGCGCATTAAAGGAGACCCCAAATGGCATCATTACTGGAAAAGATTCAAACGCTCATTAGCGCAAATTTACATGCTTTAGTAGACCGCGCCCTAGAAGCCAATTCACTCAAAGTCTTTGATGAGTATATTCGCCAAATTGAAAGCAATTTGGAGGCATTAGAAGATTCTGCCGCAACGGTTGGCGGGACAGTCAAAACACTACGCCGCAAATATGAGGAATTTGCTGCAGCAGCGGAGAAGTTAGACCGTGATATTGACACGCTTATCCTTAAAGGTAAGGACGACCTCGCCGCCGCCGCACAAGCGGAACTCAACACCAAGCAAGAGTTGGCACAAGAATATTATGAGCAGTGGCAAACGCAGGAAGAGCAATACCAGCAGATGCTGGCCATGCGCCGCAAGTTAGAAGCACGGCTAACGTCTATCAAGCAAGAACGCGAGCAGTTGCGGGCGCTGTTAGAACTTGCCGAAGCGAAGCAGGTTGCCCGTAAGACAATTAAGAGCCTCAACGACCTCTCGTCGGCGGGTGATGATGAAGTGACAGCTATGGCGGAAGCCATTCGAGCGCGGATTGACCAAGAAGACGCGCGCCTTGAGATGGCCTCCCAAAGCCTAAGCGACCAAATTGATGAGGTCGTCGGAAGCGATGAAATTGACCGCCAACTAGAAGAACGCCGCCGCCGTTTATTGAGCGCTGCGGGTGATGAAGGCACTAACAGCCAAGAAGCACAAGGTTAAAGCGTATGGAGGGGATGGGATGGCACGCCCATCCCCTATAAGCCCCTTATGAACGACTTACCTATCAAAATCAAGCGGCAAAACCGCCGCAGCCTGATGATGCGACGCACACACCATGCTGTTGAGGTTTTCATCCCACATTGGCTGAATCCTAATAGTCGCGTTGTGCGCCACTTCATTGAAGATGGCATGGCGCAACTGGAGCAGCTTCCCCCACCGCCCCAACATGACATCCTCACCCCTGAAAACGAAATCCGTGCGATGGTGAAGCGTTGGGCAGCGGTGATGAATCTATCTCCCAAACGCATCACCCTACGAGAGATGACACGCAAATGGGGGTCTTGCTCTAGCAAAGATAACATCACCCTCAATAAAGCACTGCGATATGTGCCGCCGCGTTTGGCAGAATATGTGGTTGTGCATGAATTGGTGCATATGTTGGTTTTCAATCATGGACCACAATTTCGAGAGGTTATGAGCCACTACATGCCCGATTGGACGGTAAGAGAGCAAGAGCTGCATCGAATTCGATTATAGTTCACGGGAAATTTAGCGTTCAAGCGGGTTGCGGGCGCGACCAATGAGAGGTAGCCTTAAGCGGGCGTCATCGCTGATTTCCTCCAATGGCCTAATTTGTATTTCCCCCAGAATAGGCAATCGTACCTGAAATGATGTCCCTTTTCCGGGTTCACTCTCCACATTGATACGGCCTCTGTGCACTTCGACAATCCATTGCGCAATGGACAAGCCTAACCCGGCGCCATCACGCCGCCCGCTATGTGTGCGGCTGGTATCTACCTGATAGAAACGGTCAAAAATCCGCTCCAGTTCATCCCTTGCCATACCAATGCCCGTATCGCGCACGACGATTTCCGCCCAGCCGCCACGCCGTCGCAACGCAATGCCAACCGTGCCGCCGTCGGGCGTGAATTTAATGGCGTTGCTCACCAAGTTCAGCATGAGTTGCTTAATGCGGTCGGCATTACCCTGTATGCGTAACGGCGCAAATTCATCCAGCACAACGTTCAAAGCGCGGTCTTTGGCCAACACTTGCGCTTCCTGAAAGACCTCCAACACCACTGTATCCAAATCCAAAGGGTACAGGTCAACAGATATTTCGCCATAATCCGCCCGCGCCAACAGCAGCAGGTCATTGACCAATCGTGACATCCGCTCCGTTTCGCTCTCAATGGCATCAAGCGAAGCCTCATCCACGCCATAGCGCTTGATAATATCCAAGTTACCACGAATGGCTGTCAATGGCGTGCGCAACTCATGAGAGACATCGGCAACGAAACGCTGTTCAATGGTGAAAAGGTGCTCCAATCTATCCATCATGTGATTGAAAACGCGCGCTAGCCGCCCCAACTCGTCCATAGGCCCTTGCCAAGTGAGGCGCGTTGACAGGTCGTCGGTGGTTGCAATTTTGACAGCTGCATCGGTAATTTCATCAAGCGGGCGCAACACACGATTGGTGAGTACAAGGCCAGATAGTAACGCGCCCAAAATCGCTAAGGCCAGCGCTCCAACCATAAACACCAACAGTTGGTCAGTCGTCGTGGTAATGGTGTCAATGGGCGCGCCCACCTGTACTACGCCAATGGGCTGGAAGTTATCGATAATGGGATGGGTGTAAACACGCATCAAAGTGCCATTAATTCGCCTTTGGCGGAAGACGGGCTTTTCGCTATAAAGCGTTGTGGGCACTAAAGGACCTCGAATGCCCTCTAACTCTGTTTCTTGCTCTAGCGATGGCTCGATACGGGTATTTTCGTCCTGCGTGAGCCATACCTGCACAAACACCCCCGGCGGGCGCAGGACCTCTAGGCGGCGAAATACAATCGTGGTTTCCGTTGCGCCAAACTCGCCGGGATGAATGACGCGGATGTTTTCTAGCACATCGTCTGCTGCGCGGCTGAGGTTGGTATCAACCGCATCGAGCATGACCCAGCGCACGACGCCGAAAATCACCGCCCCGAAGAGCGTGATAATCAAGGTCAATAGCCCAATATACCAGAGGGTTAATTTGCGCCGTATCGTCATGGTGTTCGCCTAATCTTCACGCAGAACGTACCCCACACCCCGCACCGTGTGAATGAGGCGCGGTTCATTTTCCTGCTCGGTTTTCTGGCGTAGATAGCGCACATACACTTCAATGATGTTGCTCTCACCACCGAAATCATAACCCCAAACGCGGTCAAAAATGACATCACGGGTGAGCACCTGTCGCGGGTTGCGCATGAAGAGTTCTAGCAGCTCGTATTCTTTGGCGGTTAAATCAATGGCGCGCGGCCCCCGATGGGCGCGGTGTGTGCCTGTATCTAGTGTCAAATCGCTAAAGCGCAAGACCTCTGGCTTGGAGTTAGGCGTAGAGCGACGAAAGAGCGCCCGAATACGCGCCATCAGCTCATCTACTGAAAATGGTTTGACGAGATAATCATCTGCGCCACTATCTAGCCCAATGACACGGTCTTTAATATCATCTTTGGCCGTCAACATCAAAATGGGCACATCGCTGGCCGCCCGTAACCGCTTACACACTTCCAGCCCATCTAGTCCGGGCAACATCCAATCAAGAATGACTAAATCGGGCGGATTGTCACGGGCATAGGCCAAACCACTGATGCCATCTTCTGCCACAAAGACGCGATACCCCTCATAAATTAGGCCACGTTCGATAAATTGGGCAATCCGCCGCTCATCCTCGATGACAAGTATTCTTTCCCCTGTCATGTGCTGTTCCTCATCGCTACTGGTTAAAAATGGCTGTATAAACTAGGCTTTTTATTATTTAACTATAAAGTAGCCCCGTTCGTACAG
>WGEI01000159.1 GCA_015492875.1 Anaerolineae bacterium
GCATTAGGCATGCGCAACCGAATAACCCATTAAGGTGGTTATTTGATGGCACATACAACACAGCATCTTGTGGTTGCGATATACCTGTGTTTGCATCAAAAGCCCTTTGCATGAAAAAACCCCGAACACGATGTTCGGGGCTGATACACTCAACCAATTAACCTAACACAAAACCGCCGAACATCACTCGTGTCGGAAAAACATACAACAACACATCATAATAGCGGTGATTTGGGTTATCATATCAGCATTATACCATTCAACACAGATGATGTAATCTAGAAAACAGCATACCCCTTTATCGAGTTTTTGTCACTCGGTAATTTGCACAAGGTTTCACCAACCTGTCCATTAATATAAGTGTTCGTTTATATCTCGCTTTGCCGCTATATGATACGCATAATCCCTTGCGCTTGTTCGAGGGTGTAGTTGATGTCAGCCTCGCTGTGGGCGCTGCTCATAAAGCCTGCTTCAAATTGGCTCGGTGCAAAGTAAACGCCTCTTTCCAACATGGCATGGAAGTATCGGCTATAGCGTTCGGTGTCTGCATATTGTTTCGCTGTAGCATAGTCCTTGATATTGGCATCTTGTGATTTTAAGAAATACATGCCAAACATAGAGCCTTCATAAGTAACTTGTACAGGAATGCCCTTTTCTTTTGCACACGCTCTTAAACCCTCTGCCAGTTGTGCGGTTTTTTGCGCTATTTCCTCAAACACGCCTTCTTGTTTCAATATGCGTATCGTACTTAGCCCCGCTATCATCGCCAGCGGGTTTCCTGATAGCGTTCCGGCTTGGTACATCGGGCCAGCAGGAGCAACGTACTCCATGATTTCGCACTTTCCACCATAAGCGCCAACGGGCAAACCACCGCCAATTACTTTTCCCAGACAGGTAATATCCGGCTGCAAATTCCAACGCTCTTGTGCACCACCTATAGCTACTCTGAAGCCAGTCATCACTTCATCCAAAATAAACAATGCACCGTATTGGTGGCAAAGTTCTTGTAGCCCTACTAGATAGCCATCTTCTGGCAAAACAAAGCCCATATTGGCGGCTATCGGCTCAACAATAACGCCCGCTATGTCTTCTGGATATTGTTCAAACAGGTTTTTTACTGCCTCAAGGTTGTTGTATGGAGCGATGAGGGTGTCTGCTGTGGTCGCTGGAGGTACACCCGGCGAATCCGGCAGCCCCAATGTGGCAACACCACTTCCCGCCTGTACCAGCAGCAAATCAGCATGACCATGGTAACATCCAGCAAATTTGATAATTTTGTTTCGTTTGGTATAAGCGCGGGCGAGGCGCAGGGCGCTCATTGTGGCTTCTGTACCACTATTGACGAAACGTATCATTTCGATATTGGGCATTGTTTCGATGACCAGTGCCGCCAACTCATTTTCCAGCGCAGTTGGTGTACCATAGCTTGTGCCGCGCTCTAATGTTTGTTTGAGTGCTTCCACTACATCAGGATGAGCATGTCCCAAAACAAGAGGCCCCCAAGAGAGTATATAGTCAATGTAGCGATTGCCATCCTCATCCCACATATATGCGCCTTCGCCACGGGCGATAAATCTAGGTGTTCCGCCCACGCTGCCAAATGCTCGCACTGGACTGTTGACCCCGCCGGGGATAAGCGTTTTTGCGCGTTCGAATAAGCGTTCGGATTGCTCAGTTTTCATGGCCGCTTCCCTTATTTTGTCGCTTGATATTCATGTACAAAGTCAACCAGCCGCCGCACGTTATCTACAGGCGTTTGGGGTAAAATACCATGCCCCAGATTGAATATATGACCAACTTTTCCCGCTGCTTCATCTAACACATATTGCGCACGTTGGCGTAGTGCATCCCAGTCTGCTAATAGCGTGATGGGGTCAAGGTTGCCTTGTATTGCTACATCATCGCCCAATCTTCGCCATGCTTCGCCGAGTGGGATGCGCCAATCGAGGCCAATGACCTCCCCGCCAGCTTCTTTGATAAGCTCTAACATGCCAGCTGTACCTGTACCAAAGTGAATAATGGGCACGTCCGCTTGTTTCGCTATCGCTATTGCTTTCTGCGTATAGGGCAATACATATTGCTGATAGTCGTAAGGCGAGAGTTGCCCCACCCAGCTATCAAATAGCTGCAGTACCTGCGCGCCCGCTGCCGCCTGTGTCTTAAGGTATTGGCCCACAACGGTGCTCAGCTTATTCATAAGCCGCTGCCAGATTTGCGGCTCATTCATCATCAGGGCTTTCACGCGCGCATGATTTCTACTCCCGCCCCCTTCTATAGCATAGGATGCCAGCGTATAGGGCGCACCACTGAAGCCAATCAGGGGAATGCCTCGCATATCTAATTCCGTACGCGCCAACCGAATCGCATCTAATGTAAAATGTAGCGTTTCCTCTGGTGGCAATACCCGCAAACGCTCAACATCTTCTGCTGTGCGCAGTGGATTATGTAAAACAGGCCCTTCGCCTTTAACAAATTCTAGTGATAGTCCCATGCCTTCTAGCGGCGGCAGAATATCAGCAAAGATAATCGCTGCATCTAGGTCAAATGCCTTTATCGGTTGAAGCGTCACTTCACAAGCTAATTCAGGAGACTTTATCATCTCAAGAATGGTGTATTTTTCACGCAATGCCCGGTATTCGGCCATATAACGCCCCGCTTGCCGCATTAACCAAATAGGCGTTGTATCAACAGGCAACCGGTTAACCGCTCGCAAAAAGCGGCTCTTGATCTGTGTTTGTGTATGCGTCATGCCATCCTCATATCGCGGCTAGCTATTGAGCCACTTTGCCGCCTCTTTAGCAAAATAGGTCAAAATCATATCTGCTCCAGCGCGCTTAATGCACATTAAACTTTCCAGCGCAGTTTTCTCTAAATTGAGCCAGCCCTGCTGTGCAGCAGCATGAATCATCGAATATTCTCCACTTACTTGATAAGCCGCCGTAGGCAGATTATAGCTTTGGCGTAAAGCCGCTAGAATGTCCAAGTAGGGCAGGGCAGGCTTCACCATCAAAATATCTGCCCCTTCTTTGACATCTAGTGCGATTTCCTTAAGTGCTTCTCGGCGATTAGCTGGGTCCATTTGGTAGGTGCTACGGTCGCCAAAGCTGGGTGGGCTTTCTGCTGCATCGCGGAATGGGCCATAGAAGTTACTGGCATATTTAGCGGCATAGCTCATAATAGCCACGTGCTCTAAACTGTGGCTATCTAAGGCTGCTCTTATCACCTCCACCATGCCATCAATCATGCCTGATGGAGCGATAACATCTGCACCAGCTTCCGCATGAACGACGGCTGCTTGTCCAAGCAACTCTAGTGTCGGGTCATTGAGCAAATAGCCGTGCGGCAAATTAGGGGTATAGTGCTCGCTATCTGGGGTATTGATAATGCCACAGTGCCCATGGTCGGTATACTCACAAAAGCACATATCAGAGATAACCACAAGTTCTGGTACGGCATCTTTAATTGCGTGAATGGCTTGCGGCACAATGCCCTGCGGATTATAGTTTTCGCTCCCACAGGTATCTTTTTTGTCGGGAATACCGAACAGAATAACTGACGGAATACCTAGCGCAGCAACTTGCCGTGCTTCTTCTGCTATGTCTTTCAACGTTAACTGGTATTGCCCAGGCATGGAGTTAATCGGACGTTTTTCACCGCTTTCGCGGATGAATAGCGGATAGATGAAATCATCTGGTGTGAGTGTCGTTTCGCGCACCATTCGGCGCAGGGCTACAGTTCGCCGTAGCCTGCGTGGTCTTAATTGTAATGAGGCATGTTTTGGGGTCATGAGGTTTCTCTCTCAAAATACTGCTTGACTGTAGTAACCAAGCCTTCTGCCGTATAGCGTTCGGCAGAAACAATTGTTTGAAAACTGCATTTACTGGCAGCAGAGGCCGTCGTTGGGCCAATGCAAAAGCAGGGTATCTGTAGCGCCTCTTCAATGGTTTGCTCACTCGCCCCTTCATTCTCTAAGCGCTTTAGGCAATTTCTTACAGCGGATGGACTGGCGAATGTCCATCCGTCAATTTGACTTGCTTTCAATAGCGCTATGACATTATCCCCGCCTGTACCGCAGATAGTCCTATATGCTGTCACCACCGTAACATGGCATCCCATTTGCTCTAATGTTTGCGCCAATTCTGGTCTAGCGATTTCGGATTGAGGGAGAAATATCCGCCCCATATCGCCCGCCTTCATACGGCTTAATGCTGAAGCCAAGTCTTTTGCCGTAAAGCCTTCGGATAATGTCAAAACGCGCCCGCCTAGCATTTCAGCGGCGATGTCCGCCGTTTTAGGTCCAATACAGGCGATAATGGGAAAAGCATCCGGCCATTGTATACCTAATGCCGTTAATCTTTGGTGAAGTGCATAAACCGTATTACTGCTTGTCAATGCTAGCCAATCGAATTGTTCAAGCTGCTGTAAAGCTGCATCCAGCTGTGTGGTGTCTTCTGGTGGAGCAATATCGATACAGGGATACACAACATGGATAGCTTGTTGGGCTTCTAATAGCTCTATAAGGCTTTGATTCTGATGTGGGGCGCGCGTTACAACGATATGCTTGCCTTGCAAACTGCTCATGCCCCCTCCAAAAGCGCTTGAGCGCCTTGTGCAAAAGCCTCTTGCGCAAGGTGTTCTCCCAGCTTTGTTGCCGCTATTAGTTGTTCTTCATAAGTGCCGCTCAATGCCATTGTTTCAGTAACATCGATACGCTGTGTACCATCTTCCGCTAATACGCGCCCGCGCAGTGTCAACGATGCTCCATTAAGCTGCCCCAATGCGGCTACTGGCACACTGCATCCGCCACCCAGCCCCGCCAGAAAAGCGCGCTCGGCGGTTACGGCGAGGCATGTGGGTTTATGTTCAATTGACATTAACATAGATACGAGTTGGCCATCATCACAGCATTGTACAGCCAGTGCTCCTTGACCAGGTGCGGGGAGCATCACATCAAGCGGTAAAATTTCCGCTGCGTCCGCCAGCCTTCCCAGTCTCTCTAAACCGGCTTTAGCCAAAATTGACGCTTGATAAGGGCTATTTTCGCCCATCACTTTGGCGATGCGGGTATCGACATTGCCGCGAATATCGATGATATTCAAATCCGCCCGCACTGCCCGTAGTTGCGTAGCGCGACGACGACTGCTTGTGCCAATAGTTGCGCCTTGAGGTAGTGTAGCTAAACGATAAGGCCCTTGTGTGATGAGTGCATCTTCCACGGCGGCGCGCAATGGTATTGCGCCGATAGTCAAACCTGCGGGCATCTCTGTCGGCAAGTCTTTCAGGCTATGCACTGCGCAATCAATTTCCCCGCTGAGCAGCGCTTGCTCTAGTTCTGCGGTGAATAGGCCTTTCCCGCCGATGAGCGGCAATGGCGTATCTAACACACGGTCTCCCTGTGTGGTGATAATTTTCACCTCAGTCTCAATATGCGGATTTGCCGCCCGCAGCATTTTGGCGACATGTTCCGTTTGCCATCGTGCCAGCGCTGATTTTCGCGTTCCCAGCTTAATGATGGTTTTGCCCGTATTTACTGTCATGAAGCTCACCGTTTATTTATTGTCGAGAGCGAAAAGCTCCCGAACTGCCTGCGCATAGTAATCACCATTGCCATCTACCGCATGAGATTTCAGCCGCGTTGTTGGCTCGTGCAAAATTTTATTAACCAAACGATGCGCCATCCGCTCAATAACTTGCTGTTCACGCTCATCTACATCACCCAACTTGCTCAGCGCTTGCCGTACTTCTTGCTTGGCTAATGTTGTTAAATGCTCTCGCAAATCCTTCAAAATCGGCACAACAGCGCGGCTTTGTAACCAAGCTGTGTATGTCGCTAACTCTTCACTGATGATGCCTTCGACTTGAGGGATAGCCGCTTCGCGTTGTTCACGATGTTCATCGACAACATGCTTCAAATCGTCGATGTCGTATTGTGTGACATTAGGCAGCGATGCTGTTAACTTTTCAATGTTGCGCGGAACGGCAATATCTACTAGCAACAGCGGCTTGCCCCCGCGCTTTCCAACAAGTCGTTGAATATCTGCCTGTGTCAAAATAATATGCGGTGCACCCGTCGCAGTTAAGATAACGTCAGCCTGCATTGCTGATTCTTGCAATGCCATATAAGGCTTTGCTATACCGCCAATATGCTCAGCGAGGGCGATGGCGCGTTCATAGGTGCGGTTAATGATTGTGATATGCTTGGCATTGCGCCCAGCTAGGGCTTTACCAGCTAGCCGTGCCATATCACCCGCACCAATGAGCAAGATACGTGCACTTTGCAGCTCGACATGTTGCGCAATCAGTTGCGCTGCCGCGTGGCTTATGGATGTTGTATGGCGGCTGATGTGGGTTTCTGTGTGGGCGCGTTTGCCAGCGTGAATGGCTTGTATAAAAAGTTGGTTGAGGATGGGGCCAGTATTCCCCATTTTGTGGGCTAGCTGGTAAGCGGTGTTAACTTGCCCCAGAATTTGCTGTTCGCCCAGAATGAGTGAATCAAGTCCACAGGCAACTTTCATAAGGTGCTGTGCCGCAACTTCATCGGTGTAAATATAAAGATGTTGCGCCAGTG
>WGEI01000160.1 GCA_015492875.1 Anaerolineae bacterium
CACCGAGATCGACACGCGTAAGATCGTCGGCAGCGGCAGATGTGCATAAGAGACAGGATCAATAGCAGCACCTTCATAGAGACCGTCCTGCTTGTGGCGAGGAAAAGCGTTTGCGCCACAAAGCCACTACCCCCAAACAGGAGGACAACGACCGCCAAAACCGCTGTGATAATAGCGCCCGTTAGGGGCAAGTTATGGCGGCTGAATGGCTCGCTGAGATTGACACGATAGCGCATCCGCTGTGGCTTGCGCCATGGCAAACCCCGATAAAAGTAAGAATAGGCCATTGATGCTGATATAGCGATGAGGACGATTAGCCAGATGATGCGTGGTGCTTGTGCAAATCCTAATACGCGCCAAGCGACACCAAAAATCACAGCAACCAACAAATTGGAAAATGGGCCTGCTGCTACTGCTGCGAGATAGCCCCAACGTGGATTTCTCATACGGTATGGCGAAATCGGCGCAGAGCCAAGAATACCGAACCCAATTAAGACGAACATCAGCCAACCTATCCAATGGATATGGACTAATGGGTTCAACGTGAGCCGCCCATCTCGTTCAGGGTACATATCTCCCGCCAGATAGCCCACGTAATTATGGGCGAATTCATGGATGGTCATCCCAATTGTCAATGCAATGACCACCGCAATGAGTAATTCAGGGGTAGGGTTACCAAATAAGAGCAAGGTCAACGCTCCTTATTGCTCTGCCAAAAAATCTGGTAGAAGTATAGCATAGAGTACATACATGAGAATGAGAAGCGGGTGAATTTAAGGGCGTAATGATAGATTTCTTATGCTATCATGAGGATGTGTTACCAAATAAAGGTTGATTGCGTAGCTCAAACGCCGCTTTTGTGTTGTTTATCGCGTACGAGGTAACACTAATCACCCGGTAAACCCAGTGAAGGGGGCTTTGATTTCTCATGGCTGCCAAACCAAAGCGCGTTTTATTTCTCATGTCGGATACCGGTGGGGGGCATCGTGCTGCTGCCCAAGCCATTATCGACGCGCTCAAAATGAAATATGGCGATCAAGTGGAAACCACTATGATCGATGTTTTCAAGCTGATGGCTTTCCCCATGAATTACCAGCCCGAACTATACCCTGTGATTATCAAACACGGCAAAATCGCATGGGAAGTAGGCTATAAAATCAGCAACACGCCCCGCCGCGCGCAAATCATCTCCCGTAGCATGTATATGACCAATGGCAACAGGCTTAAACGTATGGTGCGGGAGTATCCTGCGGATGTCGTTGTTTCCACCCATTCCGTCATTACCCGCCCAACGATGCGCGCCTACCGTACTCTTGAATATCGCCCGCCGTGTGTCGTGGTGGTGACTGACCTCGTTTCCACCCATATGTTCTGGTATGACAAATCTGTTGAGCGCTGTCTTGTGCCAACACAAGAAGCGTTTGAGCGCGGCCTAGAGGCGGGGTTATCTCCAGAGCAAATGCGAGTTACAGGCTTGCCCGTACATCCTGATTTCACCAGCCGCTTGAAAGATAAACAAACCGCGCGGGAGGAACTGGGCTGGGATTCAGAGTTGCCAGCTGTGCTGATAATCGGCGGCGGGGAGGGGATGGGGCCGCTCTACAAAACGGCGCGCATGGTCGATATGCTTGACGATCGTTTTCAGATAGCGGTTGTTGCCGGTAAAAACACCTCTCTAAAAGCCGACCTAGAAGCCTGTGATTGGAAGCACCCCGCTATGATTTATCCCTTCGTCAATAATATGCCAACTCTCATGGCTGCGGCTGATGTGCTCGTGACAAAAGCTGGACCCGGTACTATCAGCGAGGCCTGCATTGCTGGTTTGCCAATGATTTTGAGCAGCGCCATTCCGGGTCAAGAAGAAGGAAACGTCGATTTTGTGGTGAATAGCGGCGCTGGGGTATATGCCCCTAAGCCCGAAGCCGTCGCCCAAGCGCTCCATCAATGGCTTGCTGAGGGGGCGGAAGGTTTAGCCCGTAGAGCAGAAAATGCCCAGCGAGTAGCTAAGCCCAATGCGGTTTGGGATATTGTGGAGGAAGTGTGGCATTATGCCCACCAACCACCCATTAAAAATGAACGCAAAGCGCTTTGGCGCGATGTCGTGCAATCCGCCCGTGATTTGACCTCACGTTAACCGCCCACAGCAAAGCCCCCAATGAAGCCCTAAACGGGGCTTTTTTGCTATCGGAGTGTATATCTAGCGAAGATAGCACCTATTCTCTGTGCATTTTGTCACAGATAGCGACTTGTCCCTTCGCAGAACATTCTGTACTATCTTCCCACTACGTTACAAATTTGATGAAAGGGTTCTTGATGAAAGCAGTGATTTTAGCCGCCGGGCAAGGCACACGTTTGCGTCCGGTGACGCTTACGATGCCCAAACCGCTGGTGCCGGTTGCCAATAAACCCTTGATTACCTATGCGATCGAAACTTTCAAGCTGGCTGGTTTGACGGATATTGGCATTGTCGTCAATAGCATGACTTCGCCAATTGTCGCAACGCTTAAAGACGGCTCAGCTTTTGATGTTAATCTGGAATACATTATTCAGGAAGAGCAGCTAGGTTTAGCTCATGCCATCGGCCTTTGCCAAGATTTCGTTGGCGATGAGCCTTTTGCTGTTTATC
>WGEI01000161.1 GCA_015492875.1 Anaerolineae bacterium
CTATCGCCACTTTGCGGGAGCAGTTGCGCGATGATTGGGGCTTATTGCGCGAGGATACCGTTCTGCGTTCCGATGTTGATTTGACTGGGGAAGGCATCCCGGAGGTTGTCTTCACATTCAATGCACCACCGAAGGCTGGTTATTTGCAAGTCTTTGGCTGCACAAATGGGCGCTATGAGCTACGCCATCAAGTGGCCGTCAGCGAAGGCAAAGCGCCTGAAGTCGTTTGGCTGGGCGATTTGAATTTCGATGGTAAAGGAGAATTGGTTTACGCTACGACCGTTTGCGAAGCGGAAGACACGTGCGAGTTCGAGACGCAAGTGCTCACATGGGATGGAGAACTGGGGCGTTTTGTCAGTCTTTTGCCCGGTGGCGTGCGCAATTTTTCATTGCCAACGCTCAACGATATTGACCAAGACCAAGTGGCCGAGATTGTGCTCAATTTGGATACACGGGGCACACGCACCACTGGCCCATTACGCACTGGCGTCAACATTTACGATTGGAATGGACAGGAATATGTGCTGTCTATCGTACAGTTAGACCCGCCGCGCTTCCGTATACAGGTCATTCATGAGGCAGACCGCTTTTTATCCCGCATGGAAACAGCGAACGCGGCAGCGCTGTATGAGCAAGCATTAGATGACCCTGATTTGCGCTATTGGTTCAATGATGGGCCTATTGTATTACCTGCTTATACACTCTACCGCTTGCTGCTCACCTATGCGATTAGCGAAGACCCGCGTGTTGTCAGCGTCATCGAGCGTATTAATGAGGACTATCCCGAATTAGAAGATGCGCCCGTTTATATTCAGATGGCAATTGCTTTTCGTGATGTACTCACCGAGACCAATAGCCCCAGAGCAGCCTGTGCGGCAGTATTGGACATCGTCGAAGAGCAGCCAGAAGCGTTAGACTTATTAAATCGCTATGGCAGTAGAAATCCTAAATACACTGCCGAGTCGCTTTGTCCTTTTTAGGGTAATCCTAGCACCACACTTATCGCCGCTCTTAATTTGCGTATACGCCCTAGCCACCGAAATCTATAGCGGTGGTATAGCGGCATATCAACTTATCGATAAGAGCAGACTACACAGAGGTTGCGTATGTCAGAGTTATTAAACTATTTTCAAGAAAATCGCCAGAATATGGTAGACCAGTTGATTGAGCTGATTGGCTATGAAAGCTTCACTGCGGATAAAGCCATGGTGGATAAACTCGGCGCTTATATGCAGCGCCAATTTGAAGAACTGCAAGCCTCATCTATCACCCGTTATGCACTCGATGAGGCGGGGGACATGTTGCTGGCAAAATGGCACGAAGATGCGCCCGAAAAACCGATTTTGTTCCTCATCCACATTGATACTGTCTGGCCAATTGGTACGCTGGCAGAGCGCCCAGTGCGGATTGATGAGGATGGGCGCTTGTTTGGCCCTGGCGCGGTGGATATGAAGGGGGGCATCACCATTGTACTTTGGGCTATTCGCGGGTTATTGGCTTTGCAGCAAATGCCCAAACGCCCTATCTGGGTACTGATGACCACTGATGAGGAAATTGGCAGCAAGCACTCTGAAGCGTTGATTAAAGAACTGGGCGCACAAGCTGGCCTCGTGCTCGTCATGGAGCCGGGCACACGAGAAGGAGCGATTAAAACATGGCGCAAGGGCGTGGCCATGTACACCATTGATATTGAAGGGCGCGCTTCTCATGCTGGCAATGCGCCAGAACAGGGTATTAACTCGATTATTGAATTTGCCCAGCAAGCGCTGAAAATTCACGAACTCAATGATCTGCGCAACGGCACTTCAGTTTCGGTCACTATGGTCAATGGTGGCTCTGCACGCAATGTTATCCCCGCACATACCAGCGGCTTCATCGATGTGCGCACTATGCTTCAAACAGAATCAGAGCGCATTCAACGCGAATTGAGCAGCCTTGAGCCGATGACGCCGGGTGCGAAAATCGTCGTTGAGTGCGAGCACCAACGCCCGCCGATGGAACACAATGACCAGATGAAACGCACCGTTGAACAGGCGAAACGCATTGGCGAGGCGGTTGGCGTCACTGTGCGCGAAGATGGAAGTGGCGGCGGCTCCGATGGCAACTTCACCGCAGGCATGGGCATTCCTACACTAGACGGATTGGGGCCACAGGGCGACGGCTTGCACGCATTGCATGAGCATGTCGTCATCAATAGCTTGCCAACACGCGCGGCACTGATTGCCGGCATTCTACGCGATTGGGTGTTTGAGGATTAAGGCGCAATTCGGCCTGACAGCTGAACCTTCAGCGACAACAGCTCAGCGCGGGTGGTGATGGTGCGCACTTGATAGATAAAATCGTGCAGCGAAGGAGATGCGGCGCGGATGGTTTGCAATGCAGTGCCGATAGGGTCTTCTCCGGCTATGCCGGGGATGCCTGTTTGGTAGCCACCATAAAAGGCAAAAAAGGCCTGATTGAGCTTGCGAATTGGGTAACCATTTTCCACAAAGAGGCGGCGGCGCGCTTCCATATAGGCTTCCGCCGCTTCTATTTTCCCATCAGCTAAGAGCGCA
>WGEI01000162.1 GCA_015492875.1 Anaerolineae bacterium
CATACCGGCGAAGCGACGGTAGATTTTGCCGCAGTGATTGCGCGCGTTAATCAGCGGCGCGGCGATTCACATCACGGCATGGATGGCTGGATGCGCAGCATCGATACTTTGGATGTTTATGACGGTTATGGCGCTTTCGTCGGGCGCAATGGCAACTTATATCAGGTCGAAGTAAACGGCCAAGTTTTAGAGGCCGAGCGCGTTTTCATCAATACGGGCGCGCGCGCTTTCGTCCCGCCTATCGATGGCATCGATGCAGTGGACTATCTCACCAATCGCAATATCTTTGACCTTACCGAGTTACCCCGCCATCTGGTCATTCTTGGCGGCGGGTATATCGGCGTGGAGTTTGCGCAGGCGTTTCGCCGTTTGGGGGCAGAGGTCACAGTGATTGAGATGCTGCCGCGCCTGTTCATGCGTGAAGACGAAGACATCAGCGCGCTTGTGCAAGCATTGCTAGAGCGCGAAGGCGTGCGCGTTCTCACTGGCGCAAAAGCGACACGAGTGGCGCAAGATGGCGATGGTGTCCATGTTACGGTGGAAGGCGATTATAACGAAGTGGTGAGCGGCTCTCATCTGCTTGTATCGGTTGGGCGGCGCCCCAATAGCGATAACCTCAATCTCGAAGCTGTTGGCGTAGAGACAAACGAGCGCGGTTTCATCCGCGTTGATGAGCACTTGCGCACTACTGCCCCCGCTATCTGGGCGTTAGGCGATGTGAACGGCTTGGGGGCGTTTACCCATACTTCTTACCACGACTATGAAATTGTGCTAGATAACTTGCGCGGCGGCACGCGAACCGTGAGCGAGCGCAATATGACCTATGCCGTGTTCATCGACCCGCCGTTGGGGCGCGTAGGTATGAACAAAACGCAAGCGCGCCAATCTGGCCGCAATGTGCTCATCACCACCAAGCCATTTAAGCACATGGGGCGCGCTTTAGAACGTGGCGAGCCGTTTGGCGTGTTCGAGATTTTGGTTGATGCTGACACAGAGCAAATAATAGGCGCCACGGTCTTCGGCATTGGCGGCGATGAAATTGTACAGGCCTTTAACTACTACATGGCCAGCGGTGCAACCATTCAGCCAATGATGGAAGCGCTGCCGATACATCCCACGATCGCTGAATTTGTGCCCACCTTGCTCAAGGGGTTGAAACCGCTGGATTAACCGTAGTGAGCTAACGCCCGTAGAAATCGCTCTGGGGGTAAAAATCCCGCCACGCCCAATCATATGAGGAAATGTAGGGGATTTCGCGCAGGCCTTCACCGCGCAAGTCCCCTTCTAGGGCGAGGCCTCGCGTCGGGTCCCAGCGGCTGTTGGTCTGCTCATCGATGAGATACTCACCATCCACATTAAATGTGAGTTCCATCCCATCGGAAAGTTGGCGGATGAAAACGTGAATGTCGGCAGTTTCGGCATCGACATAGACCAGTATGGGAATATCGCCCAATCTATCTTGTACAATTACCGCTTTGCTCACCGCGTCATAGTAGTAACCCCGCGCCCAGTCGCCAATTGCCACGCCAATGACAACTCCAATATCGCCCACATTATGGCCAACGAAGCCGCGAGAGCGTAAATTGAGCGCTAATGTCTCTGGGTGATTTTCTAGCCAAGTTGCCCATGGCACAAGGCTGAAGGGGATAAGCTGTAATTGTGTGCCCTTGAGTTCACCGGCGATGGCGCGCCCCCACGGCTGTGACCAGATGGAGCCGGTGGTGTGGTCATACCACGTCATGGCGTTCATCCATAGCGCGCCATGATTGCCAAAGACATAGACTTCGCCATCTATCGTCCGGTCATGCACGAGACCGGTGTAACAAATCGGTCACCACGTGACCAGAATTGGCCGCCCGCCAACAACATCATTGACTATTTCGCGCTGTTGCAATACGCCAACAGGGTAGGCGCGGGCGTCGCCATTGATTTCCACGCCCATCACTAATTCATCGGGGCGATAGGGGGCTTCTTCCGCGCTGACAAATTGCGGTTCGTAAATGGGGGAAATGCCATCACGCGGGATAAGCTGGCGAATGGTATAAACCCGCCCATCCTCGATGAACGTGACGCTGTCCAGATTGCCCGGCAGCGGCGTGGCTTCTGTGGTGGCGGTGGCGCTACTTATAGCGGGTGTTGGGGTAGGAACGCCATCGCCCTGCGCGCCAGCAGGTGTGCAAGCGACAGCCCCCGCCAACAGCAGGGCGAAGATAGTAAGACCGACCGATGGTGAAAAAGTGCGTTCCTCGTTCATGCCCCCAGCATACGCGGCAATTGTTACGGAATAATTAAACCATAGAATTTTGGTGAAAGTTTTTTACAATACTCTCCTCAATGAGCCAATTATAGGAGCAGTTTTAATGCAATCTATCATGAATCTTAAATTGAATCGATGGCAATTATTCATATCAATATTATTGTTAGGTGAAATTATAGTTTTTTTCAGGGGAATAACCCATACAAGTGACCCTGCAGAGATTTTAGGGCGTTATAGTGAACGATATTTTTTGGGCTTAGTTGCTAGTTTTGTAG
>WGEI01000163.1 GCA_015492875.1 Anaerolineae bacterium
CAATAATACATTCTGCTGAGATACGCCCACGCCGTAGCTGAGGTTATTCGCAATTGCATAAGCGCCTATCATGGCCGCAACCAACAAGACCATAAAAAGCGGTAATAAAAAGCGCCAACGCAACGATATAAAGCGGGAATGAGGTGAAATATTCGATTTTTCTGATGATTGCACTTGTTCGTCCATAAGGTCAGTATATCCGAAATGCGGGTTATCTGTTACAGGTTAACAAGAAGTGTACCCCCGACTGGAGAATGTGAGCGGGTCTACGGGAATATCGTTGATGCGCGTTTCATAATGCACATGGGGGCCAGAACTGTTGCCCGTACTACCGCTCCATGCAATGATACTCCCTTTGCCAACAAGCTGGTCTACGGTAACGTTAAATGACGTATTATGCGCGTAATAGGTGATAAATGGGCCATTTTGCAAAATCACAAGGTAACCATAACCCACATCGCTCCAACCAGCAAAAATCACCTTGCCGCTATGTGTGGCGCGCACTGCCGTACCTAAAGGTATGCCTAAATCTACGCCCGAATGGTAAGCATGAAAGCGTTGCGTCAATACGCCATCAACAGGCAACCCTGCAGGGGCACAAGATTCACCTGCATAAGGCAATGTGCGCGGGGTCTCGTCGTTCCCCACTAACGTCGGCAGAGGTTGGCCCGGAACAGCGGGCAGTGGTAATGGCGGTGAAGTGGGATAAGGCAAGGGAGTAGGCAAAGGTGTAGGCTCGATGAACTCAAAATTACTATTACCGCTAGAGGGTAAATACAGGCCAATGGCTTGAATATCAGAAGGCTGCACATCGAAAGCGGAGTTTTGATAACCGAGTTCGTCATCATGCAAGTAATCGAATAGTGATAGGTCAATTGCCCCAAATGGCGCTAGAGGGGTCGGTAAATCAGCCATCACTGTTACGGCTAATGGCGTGTGTATAGAGGGCACAGGTGCATTTGTTACAGCTAGTAAACCGCTACCATAAGCGACAAGCCCAATAAGCACAACAATGACGAGAGCGACGGGTAGAAGTAAGCCATAGCGTTGGAAAAAGTTTCTTTGTTTACGCATATCTGGCATTGTACAGCAAAGTTAACTAATATGCCCCTTAAACATGCGCACTTGAAAGGAATTTTATCTTACAGGTAGATTAGAGGGATTCGCTACGGGTTTAGTCAGCGGGTAACCAAACTCATTCCTGTGGGGTTATCGCTTATAGAAAACGTCGCAGCTATTCATGCGCATAGTGGTGTTGCTATTGTCCATCCGTTTCACATTCAGATTCCTCACGTTACGAAGTACACACGGGTTATTTTTTGAAACAACAGCGCGCGATTTAAGCCATGCTATAAAAACCCACCAGATAATTATAAAGGGGAGACTATGGCCTCTCATAGATTACTGGAAATTCTCTCTCAGTTTGATGAGACCTTTATCCAGAAGGCGTTTGGCAGCCTCCCTGAACTCATCACAGAGAAACATCAGCCCACACTCGCCCCAATAAAACGGGTGGCTATTATTGCTGAGGCCTTTTTGCCTAAGGTGGACGGGGTCAGTAAAACAGCTTACCTCACCGTTCGCTATTTGCAGCAGACTGGGCGCGACGTGTTGGTTTTAGCGCCAGATATTGCCATAGAAGCGTTAGGGCCTAGCCGCGTTATCCCGATGCCCTCTCTGGGATTATGGCTAGCGCCAGAAACACGGGTCGCCCTACCTCATCCAGCGGTTAATCGCCATTTGCACGAATTTCGGCCAGATATCGTTCACCTGTTTAGCCCAGCGCTGATGTCGTTCAATGCCACGATTGCAGCCCATCGCATGGGAGTGCCAGTCATTGCCAATTATCAAACAGACATCCCCGGTTATGCTGAACAATATGGCCTCCCGTTTTTAGCGAGACCAGCACGGGAGTGGATGAAGTTTATTCACAATAGTTGCCATCTCACATTAGCGCCCTCTCAAGCCACGGCGTCACAACTACGACAATGGGGCTATAAGCGGCTGAGAATTTGGGGGCGTGGCGTCAATGCACAGCGGTTCAATCCAGCGCGGCGCTCTGAGATATGGCGCAAAAAACTACTCAATGGGCGCGATGATGCGCTGTTATGTGTCTATGCAGGCCGTTTAGCAAACGAAAAACAGATAGAATTACTGATTGATGTCGCCCAATTAGAGGGCGTTGCGCTGACGATTATTGGCGATGGCGCGCGCCGAGAGGAACTTGAGCAATACTTCGCAAGCACACAGACTTACTTCACCGGGTATCTTTTTGGCGATGATTTGGCTGAAGCGTTGGCCAGCGCTGACGTGTTCCTATTCACAGGGCCAAATGAAACTTTTGGGCAAGTCGTGCAGGAGGCAATGGCTTCTGGGTTACCTGCGATTGTCATCGATGCTGGCGGTGTAGCCGACCTAGTGCAAAATGGGGTAACTGGCTATAAATGCCCACCATCACCACCAGCTTTTGCGGAAAAGGTGCGGCTATTGCGAGATACCCCCGACCTGCGGCAACAACTGGGGGAACAAGCGCGCGCTTTTGCACTATCCCGACCCTGGTCAGACATTATGGCTCAACTAGAAAGTTATTACTCAGAAGCGCTGCGTCTCAATACACGCTACCAACGCATTTTTCAAAAATTGCGCCCCATGATGCCACCAAAAGGAGTATAATCGCGGGGATGGCTTTACACGACACAGCGAAGGGAAACAATGATGACAGAATCACGCCCCACCCTTGCCCTAATAGCCCATGATGGCAAAAAGGCGGATATGGTTGCATTCGCGCTGGAAAATAAAGAAGTGCTTCAACGCTACAAACTCGTAGCGACTAGCACAACGGGGCAAATGTTGGCGGAAAAAGCGGGGTTAGCGGTGCAACGATTCTTAAGTGGGCCAATCGGTGGCGATGTGCAAATTGCAGCACTGGTGGCGGAAGGGAAAATTGCAGCCGTATTTTTCTTTGTAGACCCGCTGGGCAAACATCCGCATGACCCAGATATTCAAGGGTTGTTGCGCATTTGTAACGCCCATGACGTACCATTGGCGACAAATCCCGCAACGGCGGCATTCATCATCTCATCAAAGGCCCTTTAACTCAACTGAGGGGGGGATGCCCCTCTTTACGCCATTCATTCTCGCTTTTGCGCGCTACGAATCGCCCATTGAAGGCAATAATCGGCTAACAGTGCTTGCAGGAAAACCGCGCCCAGTAGCAATGCCCCCAGAAAAATGCTATAAGGCAATAACGCCCAGATTGTGGCGAAAAACCCCAATTGCAAGATTATCAAGCCCCAGCCGCCAAGCAAAGCGAACATGACCAGCGAGAGCCATATAAGCCAGTCAGGGGTATCTATACCGCTCAAAAATTGGGAGATGACAACGCCGAAAAAGACCAACGCCCCTATTCTGAGGATGAGCCATATACCAAGCGCAATCACCCGATATACACGGTCATGAAACCAAGTTGAAAACAAAAGCCCCAGTGCGGCCTCAAACCCAACCGAAGTGAAGGGCAATAAAATGACAGCGGCCATCGCCGCAGCCAGAAGCAAGGTGGCCACGAGTAATGACACTGTTGGCGTGATATTGGCTACCAGCAAATCTAAGTAGCCGCCCCTGAAAGCGGTGAGGTCGTATAATATGCCGATAATGAGCACTAATCGGATAAGATAAGCGAGGCTTAAATAGGGGGCAAGGCGATAATATACCGACGCCCAACGCGCCCGAAACGAGAGCGCTATACCATCTTCAGTCGCGCGCAAGCTATCCCAGCGCTGTTGTTGCTTTTCCGAGCCAACGGCTGCAATCGTGGTATTCATCGCACGTATGATAAGCACAAGTTGGATGAGCAAGGCGGGCAAAAAGAGCATTTGCCATATTAGCTCTGAGGCGATGGATGACCATGTAAAAGGCTGTAGGATATTGAGCAAAGCGACACTGATTAACACAATCAAGAAAAAGCTAGCAACAGCAACAGCCTGCTGGCTGAGATAGCGTCGTAAAGAGAAGGGGACATCGCGCAAATATTGGCGCATAAAGGTGTGATTTGGGCGCGCCCACGCTGGTAAGGATTGCGCTAAACGTCGCAGCATTATGGCGTCTCCTGAGTATCCATCACTTGCTCAATATGATGCTCTATAGCGGCTACTTCTTGCTGCCAAACTTCTGTTGGCACAGTGATGCTACGCCCATAACGGATATAGTGAATATGCACTTGTGGCGGTTGAACTGCACCAAAACGCTCTAAGTATTTCCATGTAGCAGCAGCATATACCCCAACCTGAAGATAGTAACGGCGGGCATGAGTAACTAAGGTTTGCCCCTTCCACAAGGTAGCGGTTTTATAATCAACAATATGCCATTGCCCGTTGTGTTTGAATAACAAGTCAATCACACCATGAATGAGCCGCTGCCCAATAGGATAGATGAATGGCAACTCGGTATAGAATGGCTCACCTCGTCTGCGGGCGTCCTCGCCTTGTTGGTACAACGTACTACCTTGAAACTGTATGAGTAGTTCTTCGGCCTGTTGAACCGCCCAATCTATCGCTTTATCGGTCATCAAACCAACTTGCGAGGCGTACCCGCGCAGAATATCGCGCATATTGGGCGTTTGGTTGGGAAAACGCCAATGACGGAGCGCCGCATGCACCATTTCACCAATTTGGCGGGCGCTGGCAGGGCGCGTGACACGTGGCAATGTGGCCAAACGAACGATAGATGGCGCATCCTGCCTTAAGCGGTTCAGTAAGCGCCGTCTATATTGAGGGCGTTCCTGCTCATCGCCCCAAGCCACAGCGCCAACATCCGCTAAGTGGGAGGCCGAAAGATGGCGAGCGATTGCCGTTGGCTCTACTTGCACGGTTGCTAATCCGAGGGGAGGTTGCGCCTGCTCGTTGAAGGGTTTCAGTTGGCGAACGGCTACCCTATCCCACAAAGGCACTTGAGAGGCTGTTCTACTTTGGCCGCGACGGAGTGGCTTATCACGGAGAATGACCTCTACACCCGCTATATCAGGTTTAAGCGCATTATCTAGCTTTAAGGCATTCCATAGCCAACCGAGCCATGTGTCTTTACCAGAAAGATTCTCTATTTTTTCCACATAAGCGCTGATGATGAGGTAATCTTGGGCGCGGGTTGCGGCAACATAAAACAAGCGGCGGCTTTCGGCTATCTCCCGCGCTTTTTGCAATTCAGATAAATAGGTGTAATAAAACGGTTTTTCAGACTTCGCGGAGGTTGTATTCACTCTGCAAGCCCATGAATCGCCATCGCGCACCAACAAATCTCTCGAAGCACTTATCGCAGTTCCGTCAATATCGGCGATAATCACAACAGGAAATTCTAGCCCTTTACTGGCATGAACAGTCATAAGCTGTACAGCATCTTCAGGCGTTAAAGCCGCTTCGCTCTCTCGAACCTCGCGGTCAGTGATGTCTTCGATGTAACGCAGGAACTCACCAAGCATGACTTTGCCGCTCAAGCGGGCAATTTCTACCAGTTTCTCTACATTGCGGCGCAACCGATTGCCACCTTGCAGGCTGCTCAGCGTGGCTAAATACCCCGTTTCGCGCAAGGCATAGTTGATTAAATCGGCAATTAACGCCCGCCCGATATGTTTTTGCAGGTGCTGTAAGCAAGAGCGCGCTGCTGCTAACAGTTGCTGCTCATCGGGGGAAAAGTCAGCTGAATTAGCGCTAAACAGCGCATCCCATAAAGCAGTTTTTCTATCTCGCCGCAAACGATATAACATATCATCGCTGAAACCAAATAAGGGAGAGCGCAAAGCAACTGCTAACGCAAGATTGTCCTGCGGGTTATAAGCGGCGCGTAGCAGATTGAGCACATCCCAAATTTCTTGCCGCTTGAAGAAACTGCTCCCGCCTAGCGTCACATAGTGGAGGCCAACATCTTTGAAGGCATCTTCATAGGTGGCGAGGTAGGTTGTGCGGCGGAAAAGCACCGCTATATCGCCCAATTCTATGGGGCGGGTTGCTTGTTTGTGTTTATCGTAAATTAGGAGCTTGGCATCGATCATTTGCTGAATACGTTCAGCGATTTCATAAGCTTCCCAGATATATTTATCGTCTACATCATCTTTTGATTCTGGGTTTAATAACAATAGCTCAACGGGGGGCTTATCAGTGGGCGCGTCTAATCGCATGGCTTCCATAGGCTGGCCATAAGCAATTTCATAATCGCGTACCGGGCTATGCTCATCACGGCAGAGTATTTGACTGAAAATGTGGTTAATCACATCAATTAAACCTTGATGGCTGCGGAAAGAGCGGGTTAACGCTATCGTCTGGCCACCGCCACACTCAATCGCCCGCTGTACGCGCCCAAAAACGCTGACATCTGCGCCACGAAAGGCATAAATGCTCTGACGGGGGTCACCAACGACAAACAAGCCAGATGGTGGCGCAAGTGCTTTGATGATATACCATTGTGTTTGATTAGTGTCCTGAAATTCATCGACCAGTATATGACGCACTTCGCCTCTATAGCGGTTGCGAATATCCTCGCCCTGTGCCCCTTCAAGCAGCGCGCAAGTATAATGCTCTAAGTCATCATAGTCTAATGCGTTGATATTTTTCTTGAGAGCTTGATAGCGCGCTTGAATACGCGCAATCAACGAGAGCCACAAGTGCTGATTATCAGCGGCGTGTTCATCAAGTTGGCTGATGGGCGCGAGGTTTAGAGATTTTACATACTCACAGAACGCCTTTAATACATTTTTATATTCATTTAAAAATTCTTTTCCTCCCCAACTTTTGGCGCTACCACCTTGCAGATTAATAACCTTATACGTGGCTTCAAGTAGCTGAACGACTTCATAGGGGTTAGCTTCTTCCTGCGCCAATATCAATTTTAATCGGGCGAGGTTTTGGTGAACGGTGTTGACAACAAGCCAGATTTTGTCTTGTAAGTTGTCGGGTTGAGGAATAGACAACACATTTTGTGCAAACGGCGAGGCTAGTACCCTTTGAGCGCTATCAAAAATGTATTGTTCCCACACATCCGCCCATGTTTCAAACAAATCGCCCACAGATGGAACGGTTTCTACTGCGCCAGAAAAGGCAGCCCGTTTAAGCGCGTTCCGTACGATATAAAGCCCATGCTCCATAATAAGCTTAACTTCTGGCGCACCGTCTCGCTCTAACGCAATATCGCGCAAAGTCTCTTCAATAGCGCGCTCTTGCAATAAATAGGCATCGCCCTCTTCTAACACCTCAAACGCTGGGTCTAGCTCAACGACAGCGGCATTAATGCGCAAAATATCTGAGCACAAGCTATGAATAGTCTGTATGCGCGCCCTATCCATCTGGCTTATCCAGCGTTGGTAAGCATCACGGCGGCGAGCATCTTCTTCGTCGCGCAATAAATTCAGCAATTCTTGCCGAACGCGGTCGCGCATTTCTTGTGCCGCTTTGCGGGTAAATGTGATGGCGACAATGGCATTAAGGGGTTGGGTGATGTCGTTGAGTAGCAACTGAATAAATCGCTGTACCAATACATGCGTTTTTCCAGAGCCAGCCGCAGCAACGACAATTAAATCGCGGTCGTGGGTTTCAATGGCCTTTTTTTGGGCAGGTGTCAGTTCTAGAGCCATTAGTCATCCCCCTGTTTATATCGTGCGGTGGTGCTGACGCGGCAAAGGCGGAAAAACTCGCAATACTGCGAGCATTTTGTTTTATTAGGGCGATTAGGTTGGACGCGAAAATCACCGCGGCGGGCGCGCTCAATATACCGCTTCAAAATGGCTTTAGCGCTGTTAAACACGCCCTCATCCTTATCAAGGCGTAGTGGGCTTCCTAACTCATGTTTGGGAATGTGCCAGAACGCAGCGCCTAACACGCCATGCGGGGCGCTTTCTTCAGCCAATAAAGTTCGAACGGCCTCTAGATAAACCAATAGCTGGAAATTGCGTCCTTCTTCGAGTTCGCGCTTGTTGATTTTGCTGCTACCAGATTTGTAGTCAATGACAAGCGCGCCAGCTTCTGTCATGTCGATGCGGTCGATGAAACCGCGCAAACGCAGCGTTATATCCTCTAGTTTCAGCGTTACAGGTGCAGCTTCACCAAAAGCAGCTTCCTGACGGTAGGGGTAGCGATTGGAAACGTTAAAACTTTTAGCGATAACACTATCTTCAGAAAAGTCATTGCTGACTAGCGCCATGAGTAAC
>WGEI01000164.1 GCA_015492875.1 Anaerolineae bacterium
CTTCTGGTATTACAAAATAGAATATCGCCCAGATTGGTCAGAGGTTTATACCCCGCTTGATGAGGTTGAAACTCCAGTTGACGGTGATGTACTCTATCACTTTGACACCACTGCATTACCCGTTGGCCTTTACTGGTTACGCCTCGCTGTTGTGAATAACGACGCTCAAGTGTCAGAAGATGCAAACTGCGCCATCCCTATTCTTTTGGTGGATATGGATGCTGACGATTGAGCCAAATAATGGCTCGAAAAACTGTAGAAACTGGGCTAAACTTATCCCCGTTTGATTATTATTGGAAAACGTGGGTGAGTTTATGAGGCTGTTCAAACGTGTGTTGAGTTTTGTTGGTTTTCGCCTATTGCCTTTAGGTTTGGCTATCGGGATTGCGTTGTTAGGTGTGCGCGTTGTTCAGGGGGTTTCTGCTCAAATAGATGTGAGCAATACTCTCAATAGTCGCTCTGTTGCCTATCAACAAACAGCCACAGCGCTTGCTTTTACCGATACACCAACGCCAACATTAACGCCAACTGCGACACTAACACCAACCAATACACCGCTACCGCCAACCCCAACCTTGACGCCCACAGATACGCCAATACCGCCGACTCATACCAATACACCGCTACCGCCAACACCGACATGGACGCTGACGCCCACACCGTTGCCACCGACTGCTACCGATACCCTAGCGCCGACTGTCGTTGCACAAGTTTTTGCGACCAATACGCCCCAACCAACCGCATTTACCTTCGCCACCAATACGCCTGTTTTATCGCCAACGCCGACTTTAACGCCAACCTTGACCGCAACGCCAACCTTAACCCCAACACCGACATTAACGCCAACCCCGACTTTTACACCCAGCCCAACCTTGACGCCATCCAATACACCCACACCCACCTTGACCCCAACCGAGACGCCCCGTCCTTTGCCAACCCTTATTCTTCCCCCAGAGCCTAATGGGGATGAAATTGATGTAACGGCAATTCCTACCCGCGTGTCGCCAGTAGAGCGCAATTACGACTTGGTGAACATTCTTTTACTAGGTGGCGATGACGAGTTAGTTGCTGATGGCACGATTCGCACCGATAGCATGATTATCGTGTCTATCAATCGCCAAACGGGTACCGCTGCCATGCTCAGCTTGCCCCGCGATTTATTTGTTTACATTCCCACCATTGGCATGCGGCGCATTAACACAGTCTATGGCATTGGTGAAAATTATGGTTGGCAGCCCGATGGTGGTTTTGGCCTGCTACGCCAGACAATTTTCTACAATCTTGGTATCAATGTTCACTTTTTCGCCCGCGTCAATTTCAGTGGCTTCGAGCAAATCATTGACAGTATCGGCGGTATCGACATCGCTGTTGATTGCGCTTATCAAGATTACTATCCTGTAGAGGACTTCGACCCTGAAGCGCCTGTAGAAGACAATTACTATTTACGCACTTTACCCGTCGGTTATCATCATATGAACGGCTTTGACGCGCTATGGTATGCGCGTACACGGCGCATCGCCGATGATTTTGATCGTGGCCGCCGTCAACAACAAATTTTGCGCGCTATTTACCGTAAAGCCCGCGATGAAGGCTTATTGCAAAACCTGCCTTCTCTTTGGGGGCAGTTGACCGAAGTCGTGGAAACGAATCTCGGCCTTGAGGATATGTTAGGGCTATTGCCTACCGCCTTAACTATGGACTTCACCACACTCGAAAACTACACGCTCATACGCGGCTATCATACAACCCCATGGACAACTCCAGATGGCCAAAATGTCCAGTTACCTGTGTATGAGACCATTCACCAATTGCTCACAGATTTTTACCAGCCGCCTACTGGTAGCCAAATTCGCTTAGAAGGCGCGACAATTCGGGTATTTAATGGCACAACAAACCCCGATTGGGATTTAGTCGCTGCCGAACGCCTGCTTTGGGAAGGTTATAACGCTGTTGCTGTGGGCGCTGCCGACGATACAACGTATAGCCAAACGGGGCTTATTGACTATACCGGGCAGGAAAAGGGGAGCAGTTTAACCGAAATTGCTTCTCTGCTCAATGTGCGTCGGGATAACGTGCGGGTAGAGCCTGACCCCAATCGTGTCTATGATTTCGATGTTATTTTAGGTGCTGATTATAATTCTTGTGAAGGTTTCAGTGTGCTATCAATTGATGAATCTAGCGGTCAATAAACACTTAAGCCGCGTTCAAAATCAAACGCGGCTTTTCATTTTGTTCTAGTGTGGTTTTTCAATATATGGGTTTTCTTTCAGTCGAATAAACCGCAAGGTGGTATGCGCGCTTTGCTCTAGAATGCCCTCTTGCTGCAACGATTCTAAAACTCGCTGCGCCTTTTCATGCGTTAGCCCCAATATATCCTCTAAAGGCCCCATTCCCAGCCACCCCAAATAGGCCGCTAAAGCGATTGCCTGCTCTATAACGACATCATCACCCCCTAAGGCAGGGTGATGTTGGCTTCCCCCATTGTGAGATAAGACTTCAGCGGCTTTTACTAAAGAATCAGGGCTAGGTTTATCAGGTACAGGCGGGGCGGGTGGTGTTTCTGTTTCTTCAGCTGGGTTGCGCAATATATCGGTGACACCGGTTTTTCCGCTCACTTTTCGCAATTGTGCCTCTTGGAAGCGTTGTTTTGCTGCCTGCCGCCAGTAGACAATTGCCCGGTATATCTCCTCATTGCTGACAGCACAAAGCTCTACAGGAATGATTCGTTTTTCATCATCACGGGTTTTCTCAACGACAAACGCATCGACAAAGCGCAATAACGACCCATGAAAATTCTCTAACTGTGCGGCTAAATTACTTCCCGCAGAGCGCGTTACCAATTCAATTTTGATACGTTGTTCAATTGCTTCTGGCAAGTCTTCCTTGCTATTCGCGGTCAACACTAAATAAATACCTGTAATGCAGCCAGCGTCTAATAACGCAGTGATTGTTTGCTGCCACTGACTTTGTGCCGTTTTCCAATCCTCTTGAGAAAGTGAATCGATGATCATGATAATACGCGGTAAAGGTGTTTGCCCCCGCTCTTCCAAGATAGCATTATACGCATCTATATCTTTTACATCCTGCTCCGCAAACCAATTTTTACGACGCTGTACTTCTTTCAACAGTCCATCGAGTAATCGCTGTCCATCTTGATGGCTTTCCAACAATCTGCCCAATGCGTGTGGCGTATTAAGCATCGCTTTATAAGCTTTACTATCACTCCCTGCTAATGCTAGCCGTATTTCCGCTGGCGTATTGAGCAAGATGAGCGTCAGCAAAAATGATCGCAGGAAATGTATTTTTGCATTACCCTGACCAATAACGCCTAAATGCCCGTCTCGTATCAAATCTGCAATGATTAGTTGTTGTTCAAGCGTATTGCCCATAATATACGCCAGCGCAGAGGGATGGTGGCGAAAATCGCTTCTGACCAATAGGCGTCGTAAACTCAATGCAGAGTGTTGCTGTGTACGGATAAGTATACCCAATGTGGCGCTATCTTCTTGCAACTGCGGCAAAAAGCCCAATATCCATTCGGGATGTTGCTCTGCTATTTTGCCAATACTGCGCCGTATCTCATCAGACTGAATGGTGCGACGGTTACCCAACCGCCCAATTGTTTCTGGTTTGGCGATAAAGAGCGTATAAGCGGGGGTAGAGCGCACATTGACAATACGCGCCGGTGTCCCCAGTTCATCGAGCGACTTTTGTAATATGAGCATTTGCTCTCGTATAGAACCATCGCCACCGGGCGGCGTCGCCCCCTGGTCTAAAATATCAGCGATTGCTGGCGTTAACCAATTGGCGTTGTCCATGCGGCTGAACATCTGCGGCATGGGTTATCTCCCCTAAACTAGTTTTGAGTATAATGACACATAAATCCCTGTATCTAAATTGTAGAGGAATTATGCGCGGTTCGCACCCTTTTCAGCGTTTGAAAAACTATACCTTTCATTTGTAAGTGAGAGTCTTATGCCTCCAAAAAGTTTTCATATTCCGCTGATGCGTTTTGCGGCTTATTCGCTGTTAACGATTTTCCTAGCGGCGTGTGCTTTGGCAGATATGCCAACTCTCCAAGTTTCACCCACGCCTTGCCAATGTATTGAACCAACACCGTTGCCAACTCCTGTTATTAATGGCACATGTCAGCAACCACTCGAATTTGAGCGCTGGCTACAACGCGCTTCCCGCTTGAGAGAAGAAGTTGGCGAGATTTTGACTAACTTACCCTCTACACCAGCTGACGAATTGCACACAACTTTACAAGATATGGGGCTGGCCATTATCAACCTATCTCCGCCAGATTGTGCGGCACAAGCTCACAGGTTGCTACTAGATGCAGTATCTACCACTTTAATGGCATTAAATGATGTGGAAGACTCAGCGGTGCTATTACAACAATCACAGACTCAATTAGCCGCATTTGATATGCTGTATGCGTATTTGCTGCAGCAGTTAGAAGCTGGTGATAATGCGTTGCCAGAGTAGAGGGAACGAAAAAGGCCTGCTCATCGCAGGCCTGATTTCTGTTGATTTGTTTGCCTAGTCCACAATCGTTGGGTCAAAGGCATCACGAATGCCGTCACCAATAACGTATAGGCATAGGACTGTGATGGTGATTAATAAACCCGGCAGAATAACGAGATGTGGCGCGCGATTGATGAATGACTGTGAATCAGTCAACATATTGCCCCAACTCGGCGTTGGTGGGGGGACGCCCAAACCCAAATAACTCAGGCCAGATTCGACCAGAATAAGTACGCCAATATCAATCGCCAAGGTCACAACCACAATTGAAATCAAGTTGGGGAGAATGTGCACAAACATAATGCGTAAGTCTGTTGCACCTGCTGCCCGTGCGCTAATGACAAATTCCCGTTCCCGCAAGGAGAACGTTTCCCCACGCACAAGGCGCGTTGTACCCGTCCAACCGAGAAAACCGAGCACGAGAATCAAACCTAAGGGGCCCGGATCAAATAATGCGGCAAAAATTAAAAGCAGGAATAACGAAGGTATCGAGTTAATCGTTGTGATGAACCACATAATGAGGTCATCAACAATACCGCCATAGTATCCAGTGAAAATGCCGATGGATACACCAATCGTAATCGATAGGATAGCCGCCGTAAAACCAATCCCAAGCGATACTTGCCCGCCCCAAAGCAAACGCGCCAGATGATCACGCCCAAGATCATCTGTGCCTAGTATGTGGCCTTGTTCGCCGGGCTTTAAGAATGTCGCGGCCATATCTACGCGCGAATAATCTGTGTTTAGGATTTGCTCACTGATGAATGGCGCGCCGATAGATAATATGGCCAGAATTGCAATCACACCGATAGCCGTCATCGTTAGGCGGTCGTGCCAGAGGCGGCGTAACGCGCGTTTCAGCAATGATTCACTGATCAGCTGCTCTTCTTCCATTTGTAGCCGGGCGATGCCTTTGGGTTCTGCTGATGCGGTTGTCATAATGTTGCCTCCACCCAACTAACTAAAGCGAATGCGCGGGTCAATAAGCGCATACAGAATATCAGATACAATGTAACCGATAATCGTGCTGACAGCACCTAGAATGACGATTGCCATCACAACAGGATAGTCACGCTGGGTAACGGCTTCAACGGCCAAGCGCCCAACTCCCGGCCAGCCAAAAACACGCTCGGTGATGACTGCGCCACCCCATAAGCCAGTTAATGCTGGCCCAAGAAAAGTAGCAATCGGAATCATCGCATTACGCGCCGCATGCTTGAACCACACTGTGCGTCCCGGCAAGCCCTTCGCATGGGCTGTGCGAATATAGTCGCGGCTAATAGTTTCCAACATAGAAGTGCGCATGTAGCGCGAATAGCCGGCAATACCACCCGCCGCGAGGACAAACGTGGGCATAATCAGGTACTCTAAACGGGCATATAAGGGGGGGCAGCCCCCAACAAGCACCGTGCCACAGCGCCCGTTCATGGGTAATAGTCCCAATATCGAGCCGAAGAATAGAATCATCATAATGCCCAGCCAAAATGACGGCACTGCATTGAATACAACAGCCATCACCCGCGAGAAGTTATCAAAAATCCCTCCTCGACGGATGGCCGCAATCACGCCAATAGGAATGCCGAGCACCAGGCTTGTTATCAGCGCAGCGACACCCAATTCTAAAGTTGCTGGGATGCGGTCGCCAATAACCGTGATGGCTGCGCGTTTGTAGAAGAAGGAGCGGCCAAAATCGCCGCGTAAAATACCTTGACGCACGCCATATTCACCCTCTTCCAGAACCCCATTGGCATTCATGTCTACAGGTCGCCAATCATTGCCAATGAGCCAAGTGAGATATTGCAATGGCCAAGGGTCGTTCAAACCAGCCTGAATAGCCAGTTTCTCACGCGCTTCTACTGAAATATTAGGGTCAAATGTGAGTAATTCAATGGGGTTGCCCGGCGCCGCCAGCATCAACATGTACGAAAGTACAGTGATGCCGAAGAACGTCGGTATACCTTGTATTAACCGTCGCACCGTGTATTTAAGCATCTCAATCCACCTAAAGGTACTAGCTCTTTTTCAGCTACCTATAAAACCACAACTATCTGAGTTTTTAATGAGAAAACGCAAAACTTTCGCTTAATTTTCCCCTCATATACTTGTTGGCAAACAACGGCGGAGCACAAAGGCTCCGCCGCCGTCTAATATTTTATGTGTAGCTGATTTTATTCAGCAGAGATGACTCGCCAGGCGTCGATATTCCAGTACAGGAAGCTCGGGAATGGATCGAAGCCTTCAACCTCAGCGCGTACCGCATATTGAGCATTGGCACTGTACAGGTACAGATACGGCAGCTCGTTGCGGAGCAGGCGGTTGGCTTCAATGTACAGTTCAGCACGTGCATCTTGGTCACAGCCCGGTACATGAGCAGCCTCGTTATAGAGACGGTTCAGTTCTTCGTTGTTCATCGAAACGAAGTTGAAGCCGCTACCAACGAGGTCATTCTCAGGACCATAGAAGGCTGTACCATCAGGATCATCCGGCAAGCCCAGGCTCCAGCCAATGATGATGGCGTCGAATTCCTGGCCAAGCAGCGTTTGAACAAGAATGTTGAAGTCAATAGCGTTGAAGTTGACCTTAATGCCGAGGTCGGCCAGCTGCGATTGAATGATTTCACCGATACGCTCGCGGGTGGTGTTACCAGCGTTAGTCAGCAGCTCGAATTCAGCCGGGGCGCCTTCTTCTGCATAGAGACAGCCGCGGCATTCGCGCACGCCGTCGCCATCTTCATCAATCCAGCCTGCTTCTTCGAGGAGGGCTGCAGCTGCTTCAGGGTCGAACGGCCAAGGTTCAATGCTGTCATCGTATGCCCAGGAGGTGGGGATAGCGTTGGTAGCAATCTGGACGCCTTCACCGAACAGGGTAGCGTCAACCATGCTGGCTACGTCCACGCCCATAGCGATCGCTTGGCGGACACGCACATCGCCGAACAGTGGGTGATTGCCTTGGTCAATTGGGTTACCGTCTTCATCCAGACCGTCTTGTGGGTTGGTCGGATCAGCTAGGTTGAAGCCCATGTAGGTATAACCATTGGCCGGATAATCGAAGGTCTGAATATCCGCGTTGTCACGCATATCTTGCTGACGTTCTGGGGTTACACCAGCAACCACGTTGATTTCGCCTGCCAGTAGCAGTTCAATTTCAACTGTCTGGTCAGCAACGTTCTTGTAAATCCAACCAGCGGGGCTGACATAACCAAGAATGGTGTCCGGATAGCTCTGGTCAGCAACAAGGCTAACTTGTTCCGCCGGGCGGTACTCACCAAAAGCGAACGGGCCAAAGGTAACTGTCGGATTCAAGTTGTAGTCCACATCTTCGTTCATGTCAGCATAGGTTTCGAAAACCTCACTGAAGATATGAGCAGGAACAACCGGAATATCATTGACATCATTGAATGAACGGCAGTTGAATTCTTTGAAGGTCACGACAACTGTATAGTCATCCGGGGCTTCAATCGACTCAATGCTATCAAAAACGTAAGTACGGGCGGAGTCGGTCTCGCCGCTTTTAATGGCTTCCGCAGCATATAGATAGTCTGCCGCAGTAATGGGCGTGCCGTCATTCCAGAAGGCATCATCACGCAGGTAAATGGTCAGCACAGTGCCGGTTTCATCATATTCCCAGCCAGTTGCCAGAGCGCCAGCCACGTTCGGTGCGGCATTCTGGGTTTCTGGGTCTAGGCCAATGATGCCCGGATAGAGGAAACCTGCGACTGCAGATGACGAAGCATCACTGATGATGATGGGGTTCAGGGTTGCGATATCGCCACCGAAGTTGGATTCGATGATGATGCCGCCTTCACCCGGCCCGCCTTCGTCTTGCGCCGCTGCCGGCAGGGCCAATACGCTGAGGACTAGCGCGGCCACAACCAGTAAGACAATAGCAGAAAGCTTTCTCATGCTTAACTCCTTATATGAAAAAACTACGTAAGTTTTCATAATGTGCTAAAAGCACAGCGGATTTCCGCACGTTCAAATATAACCTATCGTCTTCAATGTGCAAAATAATTTTGGCTATTTCGGCCTTAATTGGGCAAAATTTCTAATCCAATCATAAGCTTTGATGAACGCTGAACCTTTCTGGCCTGTTATGGCCTTATTGGATTCCCCTATATAAGGCTTATAGGCTCATAGTCTCGTTTGAATCTAGACAAATATTCAAGTTTTGTTTATAGGAATTTGAGGAACGGGCAGCTGCGCTGCCAATACTATAGAACCACCAGCAAATGCAGTCTGAGATTGGCGTCAACATATAATTCAAGCTACGAATTGCATTCGGGCTGATTTGATGGAACGTTAACCCTTTTCTACAATAACGCTATCCAATCCGCGCACGAACGAAGTGTCATCGAGGGGTTTCGGAAAATAACCATCGAATCCCGCCTGTAAAGCCTCGCGCCTGACCTGGGATGCGTGATATGCTGTTATTGCCACGCAGGGAAGGTGAGCAATGGTTGGATCGTTACGGATTTCGTTGATAAGGCGAATGCCATCCATCCCGGGCAGTGCTAGGTCAATAACCGCTGCGGTATATTGATTTTCAGCCAGTAATCGCAATGCTTCTTCTGCGTGGCTAGCAACGTCAACTTTGATATTGTAATATCTCAATATCGCTGCAATGACTTCACGACCATCTGGCTCATCTTCCACAACTAAAATATGCCACTTATTTATCGCTGACATGAGTTCGACCTCAATCTCCAGTATGTGTTTGAGCAATTGCCGGTATATCGGCAACAAGCTTCAATAAATCATCAACAAAAGTTTCTGGCCGCAATGGTTTCGCCATATAGCTATAGAATCCGGCGGCCAAAACTCGCTCTTTATCTCCTGCCATCGCATGTGCTGTAAGTGCAATCACTGGAATATCTGCAATGGTTTCATCTTGTTTGAGGTGATGAAGCAGTTGCCAGCCACTCATCTCAGGCATAGAGAGGTCGGCAAGGATGAATACTGGCTTATGTTCACGGGCTGCCGCTAATCCATGCTCCCCATCCGATGCTTCAATGACCTCTGCCCCCGCCATTTCTAATAAAATTGTAGCTACCTCTCGGCTATCAGGTTCATCATCTACCACCAGAATTTTGTGGCCTGCAAAAGCATTGGCAAAACTCATAAGGCTGATTGCTCCTGTGGTGATTGTGATAATTTCTCATGTATGAGCGGCAATGTAACAGTGAATTCACTGCCTTTATCAATTTCACTGCGCACCCGTACTGTACCACCCATCGCTAAAGCCAGCTGCCGTACGATAGCCAGGCCTAAACCTGTACCCCCATATACCCTTGTAGAGCTACCATCAACTTGACGAAAACGCTCAAAGATGACCTCCTGCTTGTGGGCTGGAATACCAATCCCAGTATCGCGTACTACAACTTGCCAATTATTATCATCACGGCGAATAATCATGCGCACTTCACCCTCTTCAGTGAATTTTACCGCATTTGAGATTAAATTGGTGATGATTTTCATCAGCGCTTCTTCATCGACAATAACGGCTTCAGGCATATTAGGGTCAATCTCAACCGCTATTTTTAGCCCTTTTTCTTCCGCCAAAACCCCCAACTGCTCTCTTACATTTTGCGCAATGCTATTCACATATAAGGTTGTGGGCATCAACTCGAAGCGCCCCGATTCAATACGGCTAATATCGAGAATATCGTTAATCAAGTTTAGCAAACGTTCTGCATTCACCCGCAAACGTTGCAAGAGATAGCTATTACGCTCTCCTAACTCGCCAGACATCTGTATGACGCCTTGAAAGCCAATAATGGCATTCAAAGGGGTTCGTAATTCATGACTCATTGTCGCAAGGAACTCATCCTTGAGGCGGCTGGCTTCCTGCGCCTCTCTCATCGCAACTTGTAGCTCTGCGGTGCGCTCTTTAACACGCTGTTCGAGTTCTTGATTGATTGTTGCTAATTCATCATGAGCGCTCCGCAAGTTACTCGCCATTTGGTTAAACGCTGTTGCCAATTCCCCAATTTCATCATTGCGCTCTAATTCGATGCGTATATCTAGCTCACCGCGCCCCATGCGTGTGGCCGCTTCTTTGAGTTGGCTGAGAGCATGGGAAATCGTTGACGATAGAAAAATGCCAACAACGACTGTGAAAATGACCAATGTTATGAACAACCCTATAATCAACGGCGCGAGAAATTGAATGCGTGAACCAATTGTTTCTCCTTGATCGTTTAGTGTGATTATTTCCGCGCTAGTCGCTTCTTCAAGGAAAGATTCAATCTTATCTTCTAAATCCTCCATAACTTCAATTTGCTCGAGGATTACTTCACTATCAATTGTTTCCGAAATTTCAATTGTTTCAAAGATATTAATGGCGACAGTGATTAGCTCATTGA
>WGEI01000165.1 GCA_015492875.1 Anaerolineae bacterium
ATGGCATTTTGAACGCGAAGTTTCAACTCTTCAATATCGAAGGGTTTGGTGACGTAATCATCAGCGCCCAGTTCTAGGCCAACAATACGGTCGCTACGCTCGTCTTTCTGCGTCAAGAAAATAATGGGAATATGGCTGGTACGGGTAGTGGTGCGCAACTCTCGACAGACATCGTACCCGTTCATATCGGGCAGCATAATATCCAGAACGATGAGATTCGGGAGCTGCTTGCGCGTTAGTTGAAGCGCATCAGCACCGCGTTGGGCTACTTCAACCTCGTAACCCTGACCGGTGAAGTAAATGCGCAGCATATTCGAAATATCAAAGTCGTCTTCAACTACGAGAATGCGACCTTTGCTCATAATATCCTCCGCGAGCACCCCCGATAAAAACGGGGTTAGCAAGGCGGGATAGCCGCCTATCAGTCCAAATCAAACTCACAACACCCGACAAAGCGCTCTGTTTTCGTCGACACTTTTCGGGCTTTGCATTTCATCAATAATACACCGTGATTGACCTATGTTCTACATCACACATGTCAACTGGTGCGCCATACCCACAAATTGCGGGGTATTTTGCAAAGCTCAGGTCAAAGCCCTATGCAAATGATACACCATCAGCATTAAAACTGCACAAAACTGGAATATTTGGTTGAAATTTGCTAACCCTCCTGCCGACATCAGGGGATGGCCGGTGACCATGTTTTGCGGCGGATAATGGCGCGTTCTCGAACGGCGTCAATATGGTCTTGGGTGACGGCGTGTTCAAAGGCGCGCAAGCCAGATAGAGCAAAACCGTGTCGCTTGGCTAAAGCTGATATTTCGTGAATACGCTCTAGGCTCAGGTTTCGGCCAATGGTGTAATCCTCATAGTGCCCTTCTAGGGCGAGGATCATCGTTTCTGCCATGCACGCGTAAGCCTTGCGCGGTGGAAAGCCAAAATCAAAGTTGAAGTTCAGTTCTGGGCCGGGCACATCAACCATGCCGCCCTCAATAACGAGCACATCATTGCGCTCGCTGGCGACACGGGCAGAAACATCGCGGGGGCGGGCAACATCAAGCACAACCGCCCCTGGCTTCAGGTATTCGGGTTCAATTACCGCATGAATCGCGCTGGTCACGGTTAAAATCAAATCCGCTTTATAAATCTGGCTTATATCTGTGGTGCTATAGAGCGTTGCGGCTTGCCCTTCACACAATTCGCGGACTTCGTCTACGGCATCTGGGCGGCGACCTACTAGCAATAGCTCAGCACAGCTTGAGGCGAGCAATTGAGCGCAGGCCTTACCAATGGCGCCAGTCGCCCCGACAACGGCGACAGTGGCGCTTTGCGGGTCAATATCCATTTGCCGCGCTGCTTCAAAAAGCGCTTCTACGGCAATGGCGACGGTATAGCTATCGCCTGTCGTTACGGGAATATCAAGCCGCTCGGCAATTGTGATACCAGCATCGCCAACAACTGAGGTAAAAGCGCCCAACCCAAGAATGCGCGCGCCAAGCGCTTCGGCTTTATGACCTGTAGCGACAATTTTGCGATAGACAGTTTCTGGTGGTAGCGCCATCATCGTTGGTGGCGTATAGGGCACAGCTAGGAAAAAGCCACGCGCTACATTGCCTGTAGCCGCCGACTGTACGCCTGTAATTTCGGAGATATACAAAGGAGGGAAGAAACGCGACGCATAATTGATAACAGGTTCTGGCAAGATTGTGCCCAGAAGAGGGAACTTGCGTTTCACATCCTTTTTTATTTGAATTGGGTGAATGATGAAAGCAAATGTATCTTGAGTCACTGGGAGGCGCTCCTCATAAGGTCAACTACTACCCCGCTTTTTTAACCATTGTAACGCACTTCACAGCCAAAAAGCGTTATGTTTTTGTTGGGGGGATGTATATTTTCACCCTCTGGAGATTTACCACGTATCATCACCGGGTTCGGGAATTTCATCTTTACGCGGATAGAAGCGTTTATGAGAAGTGTCTCCACCACGCACAAAGTGATGGTCGCTCTCTTCGAATGTCACCGAACGGCTGATGACGCGGCGCTGGGGAGAGGCGAAAAGTACCACGTCAGACTCAATCATGCGACCCGGAAATACAACCATGCCAGAGCCAATACGGCAGTTATGGCCAACGGCGCTACCGAGCACGATTTGACCAACTTCATCGAGCGTGCCATCACCACGTGCAGCGCGAATAGGCTTTTGCTCTAGGAGCACGAAATCGGTAAAGGTATTGCCGGCGCCAACAAAGCTATTGCGCCCGATAACGCACATCTGAAGGCAGGTATTTTGGGCAATAATGGTGCTTTCCATGACAGCGGTTAAATATAGCGAGGCGCGGAAAGGCAAGAAGCAGTTATTGGCCACTGTGCTCATCATGAGCACGCAACCATCATCAATGGTGACATTGTCGCCAATGGTGCAGTTGTCAATCATCACCCCCGGCCCGATGTTGCAGTTATCACCAATTTTCGCTGGGCCAGTAATCACGGCGGTTGGGTGAATGGTGGTGTTTTTGCCAACTTGTACGACGGCGGAGGTGCTGAGGAGCTGCTTTTGCTCTAAAATGGCGCGCCACAACAGTTTTAAGGCATAGAAATTGTGATTCTTAACAAAGCGATCGAAGCGGCTAGCACGGGCAAACAGGCCGAAAATAATCGAGCCAAAATACACATGCACCCAACTTTCGATAGAGAGAATGGCGCGGGCGGGCGCATAATGCGTCAAATTGCCCTGCTCCATCGTCATGAAGTCCGGCACGCTGTAAAAGCCCATTTCTTCAGCATCTGAGGGCACAACAATGGGGATGACATCGGGCGTATAACCATCGGGGAAATACCAAAGGTCGGCGTAATAAATTGGGTTACCTTCAAAGTCAATGCCCGGCTCAAAACCTTCAGTTAGCGGCAAGGCATAGGTCTTGAAGGCTGGGTCATCTGCCCGAAATGCTGCGCGGCAAGCGCGTTTACTGTTGATGGCATTATACATAAAATATTCGAGGAACTCGCGGTCAAACCAAAGGTTATCACGATAGACAACGGCTTCGCCTTCAATCGTGGAGAATTCGTCTGGGCTGGTAAATGTACCACCTAAAGAACAACGGTCACCATACAGCTCGGTGAAAAGGATTTCCTGATGGAACTTCAGCGGGCGGGTAGCAATTGTTAGCTCGCGCGCAGGCTCGTTAAAGGGGGCAATATGGCGATTATCTTCTAGCACAAAACGACGCATGAGGCATCCACCTATGGTTATGTGGGGTTAGCTTTCAAAATACAAACAAATACCCTACCATATGTTACCAATATCAAGTCAATGGTAACACATGCGGGCAGTTTTGCAATAAACAGCAACGGCGCCCTTGAATGAAAGAGCGCCGCATGGGTTAGGCGTATTCACATTAGCCGTTGTTGAGAAAATCGCGCAATGTTTCGTGGAAATGCTCTGGTTCGTCTAGCATCGGGAAATGGCCGGCCTTTTCAAACCAAGCAATTTGGCTATGGGGCACATATTGTTTGAGCACGCGTGATTGTTTAGGGCTGACGATAATATCGCGCTTGCCATAGACACCTAAAACGGGCATTTTCAGCTGCCCAATCTGCCCGCGCAAGTCGGTATCCCGCAATGTGCCGATACTTTGAAAGAAGCTATCAACCGTTACTTTGGAGACATCTTCGGTAATCATACGGCCAAGACGTTTGCCATTGCGCGACATCAAATAGGCATAGCCGCGAAGGAATAAACGGAATAATGGCGGTGAAGTCCAAATCAGGCGCGCGAAAGCTCGGTAACCTGATAACTTCAAGAGCAAGTTGAGGGATGAGCCTTGAATGGGAGAGCCAACCACGCCGACTTTCACCACTTTCTCAGGGAAGCGGGTGGCAGCGGCAAGGGAGACCGTGCCGCCCATAGAATGGCCAATAAGCGGCGCCTTCACGATGCCCAAACGATCCATAAATTCGCCAACGAGGTTAACGAAGTTATCGACTGAGAAATTCCCAGTATATTCGAAGGAATCGCCAAAACCGAAAAAGTCAAGTGCATAGGTGCTGAACTCGTGCCCAAGAATTTCAATGGTATCGCGCCAAAGCGCCCATGAGCCAAGCCAGCCATGCAACAAAAGAACGGGGCGTCCCCGTCCGTACTTTTCGTAATGGACAATCCCCTGTTCAGTAACGAAGATCGGCACTGCTGCTACGCCTTCGTGTATCGTGCTGATAAAATAAACAAGATACTGACTAACCTTCCATCTCTTCGAGGATGGAATACAGCAACTCTAGTAAAACGTTCTTGACACTCTCTTTTTCCTTAGCGACGCAAGGTAAGAGTTTTACGCCTTCTTCGATGCGCAGCGCAATACGCAAGTCATCCGGGCTCCAGGCATCGGGATGGTCTTGCTTATTGGCCGCAACAACGTAGGGGGTTGGTGCGTAGGCACGGAACGTTTCGAGAATGCTTTTCGCCTCGCGGAAGGTTTCTGGTTTAGAGCTATCGACCATGACGACGAAGCCGAGCATACCCTCCGCTAAGATTTCCCACATGAAGTCAAAGCGGCGTTGCCCTGGCGTACCGAACAGGTAGAGCACAAGGTCGTCGTCAACGGTGATACGCCCGAAGTCCATCGCCACCGTGGTTGCTTCTTTGACTTCGGCCTCTGCTGCCGAAGAAATATCACGTTCGGTAGAGACTACTTCGATTTCACTAATGGACCGAATAAATTCCGTCTTGCCGGAGCTAAACGGCCCCGTGATAACCATCTTAACTGTCTGCATAATCTACCCGCTCTTCCAGATGAAGTCCGAATAATATAGTTCACTGGCATTCGCCTGTGTAGAGAGCGTGTCCGTAAAAGTTCGGACGATGATGATTGCCATCAGAATAAAACTTTCAGCCAACCATCTACACTTTATTACAAAACGGCCTACCCGACAATCCTATAGAGAAAGCGGGCGCCGCAATGCCCCCAAACTACAGCGACTTAATCTTGTCAATCAATTTACTAACGACCTTCTTCTGCACCGGTGGCGCGGCAGCACGGCGCGACCGTGCAGAAGTTTTGGCCTTATTTTCCATGCCGGGTGGCTTAACAATTTCGACAAGCCCTGCCTGCTCGAGGCCATATACCACCCGCCGAATTTCCATTTCGGACATATTATTCGCTTTGGCGATTTGGCGAATGGTATTTTTGGGGTTCACGAACGAGACAACCCGCCATTCTTCAACGCTCAGATGCACCCCTTTGAATTTTTCACGGGGATTATCTGGGAACTTGAGAGCCATATCGAGATTGGGGATATGCTCCACCAATTGCTCGGCCTCTCGAATACGGCGTGCCCCTTCAATGATAACATTTTCAAGGTCAATGGGCACTAAAATATGGTCATTGCCGGGCAATGTCCCATCCTCAAAGACGAACGGGCCATCTGTCCATGCCATCACGTTATACACCACATCCAGCAAATGCTGGCGGATACTGGCAACAATATCCTCTTTGGTGGCGTAATTCGCGTTAATCAACAGCATGGCGAGGGCTTTATCATTAGTTTGTTTCGCCCGTTCGCGAATGCGTTTCGCCTGTTCAGCGGTGAGTTTGCCGGCCTTCTCCAAAACAGCGACTAGACCATTATCTTGGTCAGCCAAAGCGGCATGAACCAGTTTGCCATTTTTGAAGACGACGCGGGCGCGCTCTTTCCCGGCTTTCATCTTCTCGCCACCCATCGCATCTTTTTCACCGGTAGGTATCCCCTCGAAAACAGTTAATGTACCGGTACGACGTGACAGGTTGACCAGATTAAAAAGTTGGGTAGCGCTAAAATCCCTGATGTTACCTTTTAGTGGCATTCAACAATTCCCTTAAGTATTGCCGGGAACACGCATCAATCTGTGTATATACCCCAAAGAGATGTATACCCCTTGATTATAGCCCGCCGCTAAATAAGCGTCAACTAGCGGAAGAGGCGGGCGATTGTCAAGATTTTTTGATGGTGACCGGCATATCGACATTTCGAATCGATGAGTATGCCTTATAATGCGCTTATCACTATATCAGATTGGAGGTTATCGTGCACAAGCTTTTCGGACGAAATGCCCACCGCATACTCATTCTCGCGGTATTCATCCTTGTTGGGTGTAGCTTATCCACAACACCGCCTCCAAAACAGCATACATCAGAAATTCATACGATAAACCTTGAGATTGCGCAAGTGGCGCAACCAATTTCCCAAGAAACGCCTATGATTGAGGCGACTGCCGAAGCCACGCCCGAAGTCATCGGCCCAGAGAGCTATCCCCCACCCGTCAATCCACTAACAGGCCTTCCCGTGAGTGATGAAGCGATACTCAACCGCCGCCCGATGGTGGTTAAAATTTCCAACTACCCGCCATTGGTGCGGCCACAAGCTGGTATTGGCGCGGCGGATTTGGTGTTTGAGCATTATACGGAGGGCGGCATTACGCGCTTTTCTGCGGTTTTTTATAGCCAGTCCCCGGAGCGAGTGGGGTCAATACGAAGCGCACGCCTGATTGACTATGAGCTTGTGCCGATGTATCAAGGGCTACTTGTTTTTAGCGGGGCGAGCATTGGTGTGGAGAAGCGCATCTATGGTTCGGAAGATGTGGCACGCCGTATCCCCGGCAGCGAAGAAGTCGCACCATTGGGCGATATTCCGCCATCGGAATTTGCAGACCGCGCTTATAAGGGTGTGCTTTATGGCCGCCCCTACTTTTGGCGCGATGAAACGATAGAAATCCCGCATAATATGTTCGCCAATACCGCCGCTATCTGGGAATTAGCGGCGCAAGAAGGGCATGCCCAACGCCCTAATCTAATGGGAATGGCCTTCAGTGAGCAACTGCCGGATAACCCCGCTGGCAGTGGCAACCTCGTTGACGTGCGTTATCGTACTACGCGGGTGCGTTGGGAATATGATGTCGTGAGTGGGCGATATTATCGTTGGGCAGATGGCGACCCCCACGGTGACGCCAATACAGGCGAGCAGGTGAGCGCGGCGAATGTGATTATTGTCTATACTGGTCATTATTTCACCGACATTATCGAAAGTGTGTGGCAAGATAGCGTGAGCTACAGCGTGCAAATTACGGTCTGGCCAGAGGGCGATGCGATTATCTTTCGGGATGGGTTGCGCTATGAGGGGCGTTGGTTACGTCCGACACGCCCAGATTTGATGCGGTTTGAAACTAACGATGGGCAAGTCCTCTATCTAAAACCCGGAAATTCCTGGATTCAGCTCGTCCCATTACCAGAGCAAATGATCGAAGGGGAAGAATGGGTGAGGTATGAGTGAGGTCAGCAGCATAATGCGCTAACTCTTGCTATAATGCCACTATATCCAACTTAAAATTTATATAC
>WGEI01000166.1 GCA_015492875.1 Anaerolineae bacterium
ATGTTGACCTTGCTCCCTACAGGCCGCTGATTTTGACTTCTGGCGCAATACTGGCTGCTGGGTTAATTGTCGTACAAATTGCGCCTCTGGCCTATTTCTGCTTGAATGTTCTGCGGTGTATACCGCTCTTGAACCGCTTCTATCAGCCTTTGCTAGAATTTTACGAGAGCAGCCGTGAGATATTTAAGCTACGTCACGTTACCCCCGTTACTTTGTTGGGGATGGGCGTATATCTCTCTAGCACTGCTGGCTTTCTCATCGTGCTATATGGCATTGGGTTGCCCTTAGACTTGACCTTAGTGTTTCAGGCCATGTTTATCGTGGGAATTACTGCCGCTGTCGCAGCGCTGAGTTTTGTGCCCAATGGCGCAGGCGTCGCAGAGGTTTCTACAAGCACATTGCTTGTTGCCCTAGTTGCCCCGCAACATCCTGAGTTAACGCTTGGTGCAGCGGCGTTCGCGGCTTTGCTACAAGGCTTCTTCCATAAATGGTTTCGGGTAGTTGTTGGTATGTTGACGGCTGTCATTTTTCGCAAACGCCTATTTCCAGCGACGCTTGAAGAAGATATTGCCGAAATGGAAGCAGAGTTGCATAAATCACCAACTTATAAAACGGAGCAATCCGCTATCTAGAACCCATTCTCTGCAATATATGCTAATAATTCCCCACCCAGTTGAGCCGCCATTTGTGGCGCGTCAATATCTTCCAGTACCATGACAACAACAATGTTGTCTTCACCGTTGTCACTAGAGATATATCCAGCAAACCAAGACTCTGCCCCCGTACCAGAAAAAGCGCGGGCAACATAGCCCCCCATATCCCAGCCCTCATGATAGGCTATTTGCGCTGCTCCCCGCTGCATATTGCTCTGTAAGAAAGTTTTTAGTTGACGGGCTAGCTCTTCAGTCATAAAAGCTAATGTCGGGCGTTTTCTATCAGCCGTTGACCACGTATCACTAGTTGGCGGCCTAGTTGCTAAAAGGGCATAAGGTTGGGGTGCATCGCCATGATTAACCACCGCCGCCACAATTAAAGCAATGTTGAACGGGTTAACAGTGAGGTTTCCTTGTCCCAAGAGAAACTCTTCTAAATTTGTTGCCATTTCTGGGGTTACTTCGGGTGTTGGCTCGCTTTCACTGGCTAGCTCATCAGGCACAAAACCGGGAATACTGGCAGGATTATTCAGGCCGAATGTTTCAAAAATACGCGCTATGCGTTCTTGCCCAATAGATTGCCCAGCCTGCACGAACGGGAAAGGGCATCCATATAAAAACGCTTCATAAAGTGAAATATCGATGCGGCTTGGTTGTTTGATACACTCTATAACTAACTCATCGATACGCACCGCTTGCGCGCCGTTATCATATAGGGCATCGACAGATTGCCCAGTTAAGAGCATTGCTGCGACTAGCGGTAATTGTAACATGCCTCCGGGCTGGTATTGTCCTTGCAACGCACGATTGAAAATTGGGTCATCAGGCGCATCTCGCAATTCATCCCATTGTTCATCTAGCAAATTGGGGTTATAAGTTGGCGCGCTTACCAACCCTAGAACCGCGCCATCTGGCACACGCATGACGACAGCTGCTCCCGTATATCCTTGCATGAGCTGGGCTAGGGCTTGCTGAATGTCAAGGTCAAAGGTGAGCTGAATATCTGAACCTTGACGCGGATAGTGTAGCAATTGGCGGAAGTAATCTACTGGTAAATCATCGCCGCGCAAAATTGTATTGTATGCGGCCTCTGCGCCACCAACACCATGACGCAAACTGTAGTACCCCAATGCGCTATAAAACGCTTCATAAAGATACGCTCTGCGAATAACGCCAGATTCATCGGCAACAGAACGCACCAGCAATTCGCCATCGCGGTCATAAATATTGCCGCGTTGAATGCGCGCTTCTGCCAGCACCAGACGCGGGTTATCATCACGGGGTAAAAGCTGGTCTGGTCCCCATATTGCCCAATACGTTGCTGAAAATCCGACTAAGAAAAAAAGTGTCAGTAATAGACAGACTAGCCGCTTAATTTCACGGGTGAACATTAGCTCAGGTATCCAGTTTTGTAGAAATGTGCAATAAAAGGCCAATCATGATGAAACTAGCTAGCAACGAACTGCCACCATAACTTAAGAAGGGGAGGGTAACCCCGGTCAACGGCACTATTTTTAAGACGCCGCCCATGATTAATAAACTTTGTATCCCCAACAGCAAACTCAGCCCAGTGGCAAGCAAGCTATAAAATGGCCGTTTTTGCAGGAGTATAGCCATACGCAAACTGCGGATAGTGAGCAATGCAAATGCGCTTAAGGTAACCAGAACGCCCAATAACCCCCATTCCTCTGCAATAGCCGCGAAGATAAAGTCGGAGTGTATGACGGGGATATATGTCGGCGCACCTTGGTAAATTCCTTGTCCAAAGATGCTGCCTGATGCAAAAGCCATTAAGCTCTGCACAATTTGATAAGCGCGCCCATCTGCTTCTGGCCATGGATTTAGCCAAATGTCCACTCGTGTTTGAACAACATCAAACGCGAAATAGGCGATAATGCCGGCGAGAACGACGAGCACAGCCCCGCCCAATACTATCCACCCCATACCGCTGGCCACATAGAGCAAAATGAGAAATACAATGAAAAAAAGTGTCGCCGTGCCTAAATCCCTTTGCCAAATAAGGATGACTATAGAGATGCCCCACATTAAAAGCACCGGGCCAGCAATGCGCGGCGATAGCGCCAACAACTGCCCCCGCTTGCCCAAATGTTCATGCCGTAGAATAGTGGCTTGTTCGCTCAGATAACTGGCGAGAAATCCAACAAGTATAATTTTCAGCGCTTCTGATGGCTGGAAGTAGATGCCGCCGAGATGAAGCCATAATTGCGGCGTACCAGGTTGTTGCGAAGGGTTTTGCCCCAATAAGATGGTGCTCAATAGCAATCCTAAGCCACCTACAAGCAGAATATAGCGATACCGCCTTAACCACTGTAATACATATGGCGTTGTTGCAAAGAACAGCATCGCTACTGTCGCTAAAATCATCCATAGTGTTTGGCGCAGGACGAAAGAAGGCTCTAGCCGCGCAATAGCAATCAGCCCCCATCCAGTTAGAAGCATAGGGATGGCCAGCAATAGTGGGTCATAGTTGGCTAAACGACGCTGCATGAAGTGATATGCAACAATAACACAGCCCAACCACGCTAACAAAGGTAACCAGTAGCGTATGAAAACCCCTTCATTATCTTGTAGCGATAATGAAAGCGTATTGGTGAATAAAAATACGCTACTTATCACATAAAACCACTTTAGCGATTGAGGCTGTTTGGCCTGTTCTTGTTGCATATGTCGCCTTTAATCCAGTCCTAGTGCTCGCCCCACAATCGCACGAAGCTTTTCCCGCATTTCTGGAGAAATTTTATCCCGCGATGTTTGAATAGCTTGGTCTAGTATCGTATGGCAAGGATAGGTCGCTGTTGTGTCCAATTTTTCCACAGCTAAAGCGATAGCCTTTTGTGCCACATCGAGATTGCGTTTCATGGTCTTGATAACCATCTCTACAGTGACAGGCTCTTCTGTTTCGTGCCACACATCATAATCAGTGATATGTGCCATTGTTGCATAGGCAATTTCCGCCTCTAATGCGAGAAATGTTTCGGGGCAGCTAGTCATGCCGATTAAATCGCAACCCCAAGAGCGGAACAGGTGGCTTTCAGCTTTAGTTGCAAAGCGAGGCCCTTCTTCTACTAGAAACGTACCTTTTTCGTGAACAGTGCCGCCAGCTTCTTTTACCGCTTCAATAAGTAGCTCTCGCATCTCTGGACTAAATGGCTCAGCAACAGATAAATGTGCAACCAGCCCCGTCTCAAAAAATGAACGCGCTCGATGTGTTGTATAGTCAAGCAACTGATCGGGCACTATGATATGGCCAGGCGCATAGTCTTCTCGTAAAGAACCTGCTGCATTCACGCTGATGATAAAGCGAACCCCTAACTGTTTGAGAGCATAGATATTGGCACGATATGGCACGGTGCTGGGCGAGTAAACGTGTCCCACACCATGGCGCGCTAGAAATGCCACCCGTTTACCACGTAACGTCCCGATACGAATGCTGCTACTCGGTTTCCCAAATGGGGTATCTATATCAACTGTTGTAATATCGGTAATTTCTGGCATGTCATATAAGCCAGTACCGCCGATAACACCTATTTCAACTTTTTTTGTGCTCACAGCGAACTCCTTTTTGTATACGAAACGAAAACACTTCAAAAAATTGACTTCGTTGCCCCGCCATCAACCGTTAATGCTATACCTGTGATAAAACTCGCGGCGGGTGAACAGAGGAAGACTGCCGCACGTGCGAACTCTTCTGGCCGACCAATTCTGCGCAGGGGTATGCTAGCACTTGCGCGCTGGTATTCCTCTTCAACAGTTGTTTGGTTTCTTTCCGCCCGCGCCTGCATAAGATGTTGAACACGCGCAGTATCAGTGATGCCCGGCAGGATACTGTTGACCCGAATGCCTTCTGGTCCTAGTTCTTGCGATAGAGTTTTGGTTAGGCCGACAACTGCCGGGCGTATGGTGTTTGACAATGTGAGATTGTCTATCGGCTCTTTAGCTGCAATTGAAGTAATGGTTAAGACAGCCGCTCGCTGTGATTGACGTAAATAGGGGAGGGCTTCTCGAATGAGATTGATGGCGCTCAGTAATGTGAGTTGGATAGCCTCTTGCCAGTTTTGCAAATTGAAGTTGTCAAATATCCCAGCTGGAGGCCCCCCAGCATTAGTGACAACAATGTCCAATCCTCCCAACATCTCCGCTGCATTGCGCACCATTTTTTGCACAGCGTCAGCATCGGTGACATCCGCTGCTATTGTGAATACTGCTGCGCCACTATGCTCATTAATCTTGGCGGCTGTTTTTTGGAGTTTGCTTAAATTGCGACTGCTAATGACAACTTGTGCGCCTTCTAGCGCAAATTGGAGCGCTGTCGCAGCGCCTAATCCGTCACTTGCAGCCGTCACCAATACTTTTGCACCCTTTAACCCCAAATCCATAGATAAGCCTCGCTCAATAATTCAGTTCCAGCCGAAAGTTGATATTCCCTACCGTGATGATGTCACCATGTGTAATAACAACGGGTTCTGTAATGTCATCTCCATTTAACCGTGTGCCGTTTTTACTATGCCTATCTTCTAGCCACCATTGCCCTTGCTGCAAATAAATCAATGCATGTTCGGCGCTAGCAAACGTGTCCAAAACTTGGACGGTATTAGTTGGCGCTCGCCCAATAGTGGTACGCATTAACAAGGGATAGCGTTGTTCTTCTTGTCGGCTGCTCCCGTCTTCATTGGTTAGGGCGACGAGTGTGCCATATATCCGTCGTTGCGCTTCAACTTGGATAGCGGCACTTTGGTAGTCTCGCCATAGAAAGTAAATAAGTCCACAAAAAAGCGTGAATAACGCAATACCTGTTACAACACGTAAAGTGAACAATACAACTTCTGTTTCCACACTTACTTCCTATCCAATGGGGTCCATTGATTGTGTGGTCCCTATGAATCCACTGGATGCCTCATCATCTTCAAGATAGATTAATCTAGTCTGCCCAATGCGTATCACATCGCCAGATTTCAGCGTATGTTCCCGCACTGGCATATCGTTAACCCATGTTCCTGTGCGGCTATTGGTATCGAATAAAGTGTAAACACCAAATCGTAACCGTAGCTGAATATGCTGTCTAGAAACATATGGGTCATCAATAACAATATCATTCGTTCTACCGCGCCCAATATTGACAATACTTTTACGCAATGGAACGGGTTTTTCCCCATCTAAAAGCAATTGTGGATTATTTGATGGGACTTTCTCTTCTTCAATATCCACCCGTTCCATAACCGCTGTATGCTCTTTGGCCTGTATATCTTCTTGAGAAACTATATGGATTTGTCCAGCTTCTAGCTTTGTGTCACCGTGTATAAGCACTTCTGGTGGATGGGCAAAGTGATATTGATAACTTGCTGCAATGTCAGTGATATATTG
>WGEI01000167.1 GCA_015492875.1 Anaerolineae bacterium
GCGCGTCGCACAACTTGATACTGTGTGCCGTGGTCTGCCCCCAATATATTGACTAGCAGGTCAAAACCCCGCTCTAGCTTGTTCTTGTGATAGGCGATGTCTGGCAGCGTGTAAGTTGGTGTGCCATCACTTTTTACCATGACGCGGTCTTTATCATCGCCCAATGCCGTACTGCGGAACCAGACAGCGGGCTTTTGATTAGCCGCAGCCGCTTTTTCTTCTTCGCTTGCGCCTTCCCAAACGGCGGCTTCATAGATATAGCCACGTTGGCGCAATTCTTCTAAAACCGCCTCTACAGCGCCGCTTTCATAAAGCGAGTTCTCGTTGAAGAAGTTATCATGCACAATGCCAACTTTCGCCAGCGATGCTTTAATCCACTCAAACATCTTGCGCTCAGCAAATTCTTTGAATGGCCGCCAATCGGCATCAACTAGCGCATCACCTTCTTGCTCTACTAACTCACGGGCAAATTCAATCAGATAATCCCCTTGATAAAAGGTAGGATCATCAGGGCCAGGAATTTCCACAGCGTGCCCTAATTCCGCCAGATAGCGAATTCTGAGGCTATTGCCCAAATGTATCATTTGTTGGCCAGCGTTATTGAAATAGTATTCCCGTTGAACATCCCAGCCTGTTGCTTCCAACACACGGGCTACAGCATCGCCAACAATACCGCCGCGGCTACGCCCTACAGTGATTGGGCCGCTGGGATTAGCGCTGACAAACTCCACTTGTGCCCGTTTGCCTTTGCCTAGCTCTAAAGCATAGAAGTTATCGCCTTCTTCGATGATGGCGTTTACTTGTTGTTTTAACCACGTTGCATTGAGCCGAAAGTTTAGAAAACCCGGTGGTGCAACGTCTACTGAGGCGATGAAGTCCGCTTTTGGCAAACGTGACGCAATGGCTTGGGCAATATCTAGCGGCTTCATCCGCGCTGTTTTCGCCAATTGTAATGCGATAGGGCTGGCATAGTCGCCTTGCTCAGGGTTTTTCGGCGTAGTAATCGGAATTTCGGGTATCTCAAAATCAGGTAAATCACCTGCCGCCTGAGCTTCGGCAATGGCTTGAGCAATGAGTTGCGCGTGCTCTTTGGGTAGTAGTTTCATAACAACCTCATTCTGGGGTAGGGTGCTCACATATGGCGACGCATTTTAGCAAAGACACGACAAGTCGTTAAGTTCAGATTGCGCTAGGCTCAATGGTGAGGCTATTTCAATTTCAAATGATGTAAGTTGATAATGCCATGCTGGTCAATTGGGGCGACGCCGCTGCAATTTGGGCACTGCCACCCTCCCGCTTCTTTTTTCATCAATGCTTGCTTACAGCTTGGGCATTGCAGAATTTCTTCTAAATAGCGAGGCCCTACGATAGGCGAATGCCCATCTTTCTTCGCCCATACTTTGTTATAATCTGCTTGCCACAACTCAATATCGACTTGCCCCATGCCATAATCGCGTAATAAAGTGGCGAGTTCCTCATTATCCCACAGTCTACCGGGCATCCATTTAGATAAGCGGTTGGTTATGAGAAGCGTCCCGCCCGGTCGCAGAACCCGCACGAATTCCCGCAACGTCTTTTCTGGCGATGGAGTGAACTCTATGGCCTCCAAACACGTCACAACATCAAATGCGCCGTCATCGAAAGGCAACTCATCTACTGAGCACCAGAGCAAATCTACACGTTGATACCCTTTTAACTTGCTTGCAGCTTGCTCCAGCATCTTATGGCTCAAGTCAACGGCCACAATCCGCCCCATAAAAACGGGGTTGTCGAGCAATGCAAGCGCCATCCGTCCCGTGCCTGTTGCCGCGTCTAAAACCAGTGGTGCGCGATGTGGTGCAACTCGAGAGAGAAGTGGGCGTGCTAGTAGATATTGCTCGTAGGTTGGCTCAAATTGCTTGATATTATCATAGCGACGGGCATAAACATCGTATAGCCAAATAACAAGCCGCCGCCCAAGATAAACACCTTCAGTTTCAAATATCAACCACCAAATGAGAAAAACAACGCTGCCTGTAATGAGAATTGCCAGCACCAAACCGCCCATAGCTAATCCAGCAAGCCCGCTTCACGCAAGTATGGCACACAGCGCTGTACGCCCTCTACTAAAGAAGTTTGCGGTTGCCAGCCGAGATATTCTTTTGCTTTTTCCATGCTATAAGCATTTTGCGAAGTGATCATTCCTAAAATATCTTGCAAATCCTGCGGTGTACCACGCAAACGCATAAAGACATCTAAAACGGGCACAATCATAAATTTTAGCAACCATATGGGTATGCCTAACCATCGGCCATGTCCTGCTAACTCTTGATAAGCGCCGAGAAATTCGCGCCATGTTGGTGGGGGCGACATAGTGCAATTAAAGGCTTCCCCCACCGCTTTGGGGTGCGTGGCTAGGATAAGCATTAAATCGACAACATCCTCAAC
>WGEI01000168.1 GCA_015492875.1 Anaerolineae bacterium
ATAGCCATCAATACCGCCGCGCAAGATGCCATTGTGCTTTATGATGTGGAGGCCGATATTTACCGCACCTTGCGCTTGGGCGAAGGGCTGCATCAAGTGCATGATTTCTCGCCAGATGGTTGTCGCATTCTGTTCACCTTGCGTGATGGGCGCTCCCCCGCCAAACTTTATAGCGCTCGCCTCGATGGTCGCGATGTCCGCCCGATGGTGTTTTATAGCGAACTACCTGCCGAGCAGTGGGGCGTTTGGGAAGCCGATTGGTCACCGCAAGGGCGTATCGCCTTTGTCATGCAGCGCATCCGCTCCGATGCCGCTGAGCCGACTTATCATATTGCGTGGGTCAATGCTGAGGGCGGCTCGCCAGAGTTCTACAGCGTCACAGGCCGAGAACACTCTCCCGCATGGTCACCCGACGGCGCATGGCTGGCTTATGTGTCGTATGAAGAGCGTGTGCCCGGCCCCGATATTTTCAGCACCGCCGCCCCCACACCAGAGCCGCCGCCCGGACAGCCGACACCCGTCGTTAGTTTGCTCAATGAGGCCGATTTGTGGATTGTCAGCGCCGATGGTGGCACAAAATACAGCCTCACCAGCTTCCCAACAGGGAGCGTACGCCATCCGCGTTGGTCACCCGATGGCGAACTTATCGGCTTTATCTATTCGCCCAGCCCCAATAACGATACTTTCTGGATGATTGGTAACGCGCGCGGGGCTATTCCCACCCAGCTCAGTTTTGCTTGGAACTTAACGCTGGATATGACGTGGCTGCCCGATAGTAGCGCCATGCTCATCGCCGCCCGCGACTTTCAAGGCATCGCCGAAAATCGCCTGTGGCAAGTGCCCCTCATTGGCAACGCCGACGAAGTCGCCACGCAATACATTACCGACCCCTCTTTAGACCATTTAGACTATCCGCGCTTTAGTTCCGATGGCCGCTATCTCGCTTTTCGGAGTGCCTATGAGCTAATACTGTACGATGTAGAAGCGGCCACATGGCGCGCCCTCGATGCTTCTGTCATGGGCAATACGCCCGTTATTTGGTCGCCGCCAACTTTCCAGAATGAGGGCGACTGCCGCTAATCAAGGCTATCATTAATAATAGGTTTTGGGGTATTTAGGAAGGTTTTTATGAGTTTTTTATAGTTCATTATTTTGTCCACAAATTCTAACAACTGCGCAACCATGTTCTAACTGTAACAGCTTATAAACTTAGCTGAACCTGTTGTAGACTGTAAACAGTACATTATTTACAGCAGTGAGGCATCATGGTTGATACAGTTTCACTCAGTACAAATCACAATAACTTGAACGCTTGCATCGAGTTAGCGCTGGAATATGGTTTGGGGATTGAACTCATGACCTTCGCCTTTCCCGATGTGCTTGATGGTGATTGGGAAGACCTTGTCTTGCTGTATCAGAAGCTGTTAGCGCCTATTGAAGGGGTGCTATCCTTGCATGGCCCCTTTATGGATATGGTCTCTGGTAGTCCAGATGCGCTTATTAATCAGGTCTGTATCGGGCGTTACCAGCACGCCATCCGTATCGCCAGCCAACTTGGGGCCGACCGCATCGTCTTCCATGCGAACTTTATCGGCTCTATCCACAATCCAGAATACCGTATCGGTTGGCATCAACGTAATCTTGACTTTTGGGCGCCACTGGCAGAATATGCCCGCCGCTATGATGTTACCATTACACTGGAGAATATGTGGGAATTTGACCCCGATATTATCGGCGACATCCTGCGCGAAATTGACCACCCCAACCTCAAAGCGTGCTTGGATGTTGGTCATGCCTACTTGTTCAGTAATGACAATGTCGAACTGGACGAATGGTTTAATGTGCTTCAGCCTTGGCTCATTCATACCCACATGAACAACAATAACGGCGTTTTGGATGAGCATCACGCTTTTGATTGGCAGTATGGCGTATTGGACTATAACGACATTCTGCCCAAGCTGCGCGCCTTGCCGCAACCGCCTGTTTTTGTGCTGGAAATGTATGAAGTTGAGGACATGCGCCGCAGTCTGGCCTTCTTAGAGCTGGAAAAGCGCCCCTCTACCCAACGACGTTAAGGCCGCCATGCCGGCGCACGGTCTTCTGCTGGGTGAAAAGTGAGCTGCTGCAAAGCGTTATCTGCTAAGCGGAGCAGGTAAATATCACTGTTGCCGCTTCTATCCGATGTAAAAATGATGCCAGCGCCATTTGGTAACCAGCGCGGGTCATAGTCTGTCGCTGGATGGTCAGTGAGTTGGCGGAGATTGCCCCCATCAGCATCCATCAAGTAAAGGTCATCATCCCCATCGCGGTTAGAGACAAATACCAGTTGTCGTCCATCAGGTGACCATTGCGGGGTGGTATTGGTGCCGCTGCGCTTCGTCAACTGTTGAATATCTACAAGCTGTTCGTCAACAATCCGCGCGGTATAAATATCAAAATTCACCGTCCGCAGGTCATTCGTTTGTGGCGCGGCATAATACGCCACTCGCTCGCCATCGGGCGACCAACTCAGCCCAACTTCTGTGCCCATCGTGTCGGTGAGTTGGATGATACCCTCCCACCCCTCTGTGACTAGCGGCGTTAAATTCGGCGCGGGCTGTAACTGGGCTTCATCAATGGG
>WGEI01000169.1 GCA_015492875.1 Anaerolineae bacterium
AATAGGGGATAGCGGCTTCATAGTCGCCCATTTCAATGAGCGTCATGGCCTTAGTTTGGTAGATGCCCGCTTGATGCCACCATTTATATTTGAAATCGGGTGTTTGCTGCAATTCTTCTTCTGCTTTGGCTAGAAATTGGAGTGCGCCCTCATAATTTTTGCTGGTGAATAAAATGACCGCTTGCTCGTGCAAGATGAGCGTATATTGATGAGGTGCGTCAGTTCGGGCAAAGGCTTGTCCCGCTCGGTTAAGCAGCAGTTCACTTTGTTCTAAATCGCCTTCTAGACGGTATGCAACGGCCAGCGTAATAGCAGCTTTGCCATAGGTGAGATAATCGCCCTCTTGTTCCAACAACCCAAACGCGGTGCTACTGAATTTATTCGCTTGTTGAGGTTGGAGCAAATAGGTGCAACGTACAGCCGCCGCCAGATTGAGTTCGGCATAATTGGTTGGGTTGACTCCCGTGAGCTTATTGAGTTGGCTGGCCAGCTGGATAGCATATTCTAGCGAATACATATCCCACTCACGTGCGGGGTCTTTAATCAGAGCAATCAGCGCTTTATATGTCGCCCGTACCAAACCCGGATAGTAGCCCTGTTGGAGCGCTCCTTGAATAATATCTAGTGCTTCTGTTGGCTGTTGTGCCCGCTTTAATAAGATGCTTTCTATAATCTCCCAGATGCTGAGGCCAATTTCCCATGCCTTTATCCGGTGGGCAACTTTAAGCGCTTCGTAGAACAGCTTTTCCCATTTTTCATCGGTTTGATAATTGGAGAAATAGTCTTTCAAATCTACCAGAACTTGCAAGGCGCGGCGTTGGTGGGTGCGCTGCTCATGCTTTAAGGATGCTTCAATATCGGCATAAACTTGGTCTGCACAGGCTTCAAACCAGGCCATATCACCATTTTCTAGCTGTTGTCGCCAATTTCGTAGCATACTTCCCCGCACCTCCATATTCAAAAGACATGACAGGCTTATCAGCCTTCGCTTACTAATTCAGTATGTATCACTTGTATTATTATTGCAGTATACAAGAAAAACTGAACAGACCCAAACAGCGTTGGTAAAAACATGGTGAGAAAGTGCAAATGTGAGAGGACGGGGGAAGGCGGGGGCAATACACACTTGCCCCCTATCTGTACAATATCAATTATTGTGCAGGCTCAAAACGAAGGATAGTGCCATTATACGAGACAATGTAAAGTTCGCCATTTTCATCTTCACCAAATGAGGCAACTTGCTGCCCGCTACGCATGAAGAGCTGGTTTTGCCATTCACCTTCTAAGTTGCGATAGGTTGCCCAAATGATGCCAGAGCACCAATCGCTATAAAAGTATACGCCCTCTAAATCTGGCAAAAGTTGGCCGCGATAGACATAGCCACCAGTAATAGAGCAGCCCATATCATGATTGTATTCTGCAATTGGCCAAACCATGTTCGATGGCGGGGTAGAAACCGCGAACCCATAACTGCCTTCATATGAATTCCAGCCATAGTTATAGCCACCTTCGCCAGCAGGCTGGAAGTTCACTTCTTCGTAGCGGTCTTGGCCAACATCCGCAATGTACATATCGCCCGTTACACGATCAAAACTGAAGCGCCACGGATTGCGCAACCCGTATGCCCAAATTTCATCTAGCGCCATATCGTCGGTGACAAAGGGGTTATCTTCAGGGATGCCATAGCGCGCATCGCCTGTATTATCGACATCAATTCGTAAAATTGTGCCCAGTAAAGTGCGCAAGTTTTGTCCGTGTCCTTGCGGGTCATTGGCAGAGCCTCCATCACCAACAGCGATATACAGATAGCCATCTGGCCCAAAAGCAATATGCCCACCATTGTGATTGTCGAATGGCTGTTGAATGACCATGAGAATTTCTTCGCTGTTCGGGTCAGCTAGGTTCGGGTCATCCATAGACACTTGATAGCGCGAGACCACCGTAGCCCCGCTGACATTGGTATAGTTGACGAAAAACTGCCCATTCTCGGCGAAGTTGGGATGAAACGCCAACCCTAACAAGCCGCGCTCAGTATATCCGCCACCATGAACTTCTGGTGATAATTTTCCCCCAATATCCAAAAACGGCGTTGGCAACCGCACCCCGTCAGCGTTCAATATCCAAATTTTCCCGCCTTGCTCAACAACGAATAACCGCCCGCTGCCATCGCCGGCATGGGTGATGAGTAACGGGCGCTGAAAACCGCTGGCCACCTCAACAAGTGCAACTTGCGTCGCATCTGGGCCTTCCGCCCGGTATACGATGGGTTCTTCAGTTGCTTCCGCTGGGGGGCTATCTTGAGCCAATGTGCTGCTAAAGGGGATGAGTAGCACCATCAAAAAAAGTAGTTTTAAGCTGGAACGCATTATCTCCTCCAATTTCTTCATCAGTAATGAGTATTGTAACATCATACCCTATTTTTGTGATGATGCCATTATCGTGATTTTATCAACTATCGTGCCCACTAGGGCCAGCGATGGCCACAACATACCCATCACCACCCCAATAGCGCCGCGCAACCTCGAGTAAATCGTCGCGGGTGATGCTGTAAATCACGTCATGGTAATTGATGAGATAATCCAGCCCTAAGCCATAGCTTTCTATGAGTAGCAGGCGCGTCGCAATCCCCTCGTTACTCTCTAATTGCAGGGGCAAATGGCCGGTGAAATAGGATTGATTGTCGGCGAGGTCTTCTTCGCTGACCAGCTCTTCTGTGATGCGGCGGATTTCGCTTTTGACCAACTCAATGGCGGCCTCTACATTTTGCGGGGCGACGCCAGCGATGATTTTCCATGCGCCAGGACCATAACCGCCTTCTATGCGACTATAGGCATAATAAGCCATACCATGTTCTTCACGAATGACTGCGCCAATGCGCCCCATCATCCCGAATTGGCCTAAAACGCTGTTGAGTAAGGACGCAGCCACGAAGTCCGAACTTTTTCGCTCTGGCCCCAATACGCCCAAGATAATATCCGCCTGCGATTTTCTGGGCATTGCGACGCTGGTATATGTTGGTTTTTGCGGCGTAACAACGGACGGTAGAGGTGGCGGTGCCGCTTGTCGCGGGTTCTGCCAATCGCCTAGCGTCTCCCGAATGACATTTAACGCCTGCTCTGCTTCAACATTGCCCACGACGACCACAATCATGCCTTGTGGTCCATAATGTTGGGTGTGAAATGCCGCTAAATCTTGCGCATGTAATGCGCTCAACGTTTCTATATCACCGAAAGCGCTATAGTGATATGGGTGATTGGTGGGGTATAGCGCCTCGCGGAAGGCTTTCGCCGCGCGGTAACGAGTATCATGATGGAAACTATACTGTAGCCATGTCAACGCCTCGCCTTTTAGCCGATCCACTTCTGCTGTTGGGAAGGTTGGGCGGCGCACTGCATCCGCTAGCACATCGAGCAAAACGGGAAAATCCTCTGCCAGTGATTTGCCGCTGAAGCCCGTTTTATGGGTGCGCCCGCTGAAGTCTAAATCTGCGCCAATGTCTTCCAATGTTGCAAAAAGGGTCTCAAAATCGCGCTGCTGCGTGCCACGCATCAACGCATTAGCTGTTAGCGACGCCAGCCCGCTTTGTTGCGGTGGTTCAAAAATGCTCCCCACGTTGAGCGAGCCACCAATCACGACCGACTGCGCGGAATGATTTTCGTAGATTAAAACGGTGATGCCATTGTCCATCTCTACCCGTGTGATGTTATCTGGACCGGGCAAGGAAAAGTGTCTGTGCTGTTTCATCTTTATAACTCCGCCCCTGTAGGAATTAGCCAGCCAACGGTGCGTAATTGCGGGCGTAGGTAACGGCGCGCCACATCCTGAACATCTTCCAACGTGACTTGTTGCAAGCGTTCGGTATACCGCGCGAACCAATCGGGGTCACCTAAGCTATATGACCGCGCCAACCAATAAGCTTGACTGGTCATGCTCTCGGTGCTATAGGCAAAGCCAGCCCGCGCCTGCTTTTTAGCGCGTGTTAGCTCTTGTTCAGTAATGCCCTCATCGCACAGCTTCTCTATTTCCTGCACGATAACCGCTTCGGCCTCTTGCGGCGTGCGCCCATCACGGAGAACCGCGATGATGGAATATAGATAAGGGTTAATTGTGGCCAGCAATTGACCCGTGACCGATGCCGCAATTTCACTCTTTACTAGCGCTTGGTATAGGCGGCTAGTCTTATTGCTGATGCCGCCACCGGGTCCCGTTAAGGCGCTATCCAATACTTGTAATGCAAACCAATCGTCGTCTGTAGCGGCGGGAGCGCGCTGGGAGAATTCGAGGAACGCCGTTTCTCCCGGACGTTCTACAATGACACGCCGTTCGCCCTGTTGTGGCGGCTCTGGACGGACGAATAGCTTGGGCTTTTCTTCAGAAACAATCGGGGCGAAGTGCTTTTCGACCAGTTGCAGCATCGCTTCCGGGTCAAAATCGCCCACAATCACTAACGTGGCGTTGGATGGGGTGTAATGGCGGCGATAGTGCTCGTATAAATCATCCCGCGTCATCGTATACAAATCTATCATATCACCGATGATTTCGTGCCCGTAACCATGTACAAAAAACGCCGTCGCGAGTACAGCCTCCTGTAACCAGAACAGCGGCTCATTTTCTGTATCTTGCCGCTCGGAAATAATGACTGTGCGCTCACGCTCTACCTCTTCTGGGTCAAATTGCGCATTGACCATACGGTCTGCTTCGGCACGCAGGGCTAATTCAATACGGTCTGCGGGCAATGTCTCATAGTACATGGTGTAATCCATTGAGGTAAAGGCGTTCCACTGCCCCCCGTTACGGTCTATCTCTTTATCCAGCGCCCCTTGCGGAAAAGCCGCTGTGCCCTTGAACATCATGTGTTCAACCCAATGAGAAATGCCTGTTTTACCCGTTGGCTCGTTGCGGCTGCCAATATGGTAAAGTAGCCAAGAACTGGCCACAGGGGCGTTATGCACTTCCCGCAAGACGACTGTTAGCCCATTTGCTAAAGTTGTACGTGTTACATTATCCACCATCGAACTCCGTTATGCTCTTATTGTGATAAGGGCGCAGCACCATGCAACGCCCTTCCCATTTTCACTTTTATATGGCAGACGTGAGAGAACAGGTGAATATTACTCACCGTTGAAGTCCACGCCATCGCCATTGCACCCACGCCCTACCGCACGATAGCGGAAGCCCATCTCGCGCATTTCTGACGGATTGTACATATTGCGCCCGTCTACCATGATGGGGGTTTTCATGCTATCACGGATACGTTCCATATCAAGGTTCTTGAATTCATTCCAAGGCGTCAACACCGCAACAGCATCTGCACCTGCCACCGCTTCATAAGGGGATTGGCACAAGACCAGTTCAGGCACTTCACGAGCGGCGTTTTCCATCGCTACCGGGTCATAAGCGCGAATAGTGGCGCCCTGTTCGAGCAATATCTGTGCGACGGCCAGCGCTGGGCTTTCCCGTATATCGTCAGTATTCTCTTTGAAGGCCAACCCTAGAATGGCGATAGTTTTGCCCTGTAAGTCGCCTAATAAATCGCGCAACTTCAAGGCGACATGTTTGCGCTGGAAGTTGTTAATCTCCGTCACCGCGCGCAGCAGTTGTGGGTGCATCCCATGCGTTTCTGCCATATAGGTTAGGGCGCGCACATCCTTCGGGAAGCAACTCCCGCCATAGCCCACACCAGCGCGCAGGAAGTGGTGGCCAATACGCTTATCGAAACCCATGCCCTCAGCCACTTCTTCAACATCCGCCCCCAACTGCTCGCAGATAATGCTGATTTCGTTGATGAAGCTAATGCGAGTAGCGAGGAAGGCGTTCGAGGCATATTTAATCATCTCTGCTGTGCGAATGTCGGTCATGACGATTGGTGCGCGTAGGGGCAAGTAAAGCTGTGCCACTGCCTCCGCCGCCGCTTGGTCACTAGAGCCGAGCACAGTGCGGTCTGGGTTCATGAAGTCGCGCACTGCCGAGCCTTCACGCAAGAACTCTGGGCAGCTCACCACGGCGAAGTCAATGGGTTTGGGCTGTGTATTGCGGATAATATCCGATACCCAATCTCCCGTACCAACGGGCACAGTGGATTTATTGACGATAATCATCGGGTGATCCATATGTTGGGCAATCGCCTCTGCTGCTGCCCGCACATACTGTAAATCGGCCTCGCCATCGACGCCAGACGGTGTCCCAACGCAAATAAACACAAACTCGGTATCGCGCAGGGCTTCTTCATAAGAGGTAGTGAAGTGCAAGCGACCAGCGGTCACGTTACGCTCTACCAGCTCTTTCAATCCCGGCTCATAAATGGGCAAGATGCCCTTTTTCAGGTTTTCGATGCGCTGCTGGTTAATATCCAGCGCGGTTACATTATTGCCCAAATCGGCAAAGCATGTGCCGGTTACTAGCCCCACATACCCGACACCGATAACGCAAATGTTTTTCATGGAGTTTACCTCGTGTTTTGTCTTAAATAGCGTCCTGTTCTCATACACCCATGACGCTTATCATGCTTAACAGAGTGGTCTCAGTGTACCAGTACGCTATGGAGAATTGAATGTTAATTTGATTGATTATGGGTCATGGAAAAGGGGCGCTTATAGTAAAGTTTTGTCGTCTCGCCATTATGGCCAAAGCGCTCTACATGCCCGACTTCTTCAAAACCTAGCTTCTGCACTAAGGCTTGTTCTTCGGCGTCGCTCTCAATGATAGCGGCAAAGAGCGGTTCATCTGGGTGCGTTTTGTGAATATACGCCAGCAACTCGCGGGTGATACCCTCGCCACGATGCTCTGGATGAACGGCTATATAGCGTAGGCATAGCCGCCCCAACAAAGAGCGGTCTACATGGGCGAAGCCGACCCGCGTTTGGCCTTTTTTAGCGACGATAACCTCGCGGTTACGGATGGCCTCTGCGAGTAAATGTTGACGGCTATTATCCTGTGTAATGGCGTAATCTATAGCCAATACACCTTCAAAATCATCTTCTGTCGCTCGTTCAACCGTGACCATCAATACCCCCTAATAAAAGCCATAAGTGTATTTTCAAGTGAATGTCGTGATGCTGAGGTCGTTCGCTCATGCTTTGCCTGCAGTAGCGTAAGTCAGTGGGTCTGGAATGCTGACTTCACGAAAAGCGTTCAACCGCTCAACGCAGGTTGGGCAAGTGCCACAGGCGACATCGCCGCCCGCATAGCATGACCACGTTTGGCCATAGTCCACATTGAGTTCTAACCCCGTTCGCAAAACATCCGCCTTGCTATAGCCCACAAATGGCGCGTGGATGCGGACGGGCGTTTGCGGATTTAGGGCATAGACCGCGTTAAGCTGCGCTAAAAATTGGGGCGTTGTGTCCCAATAGCTATAGGCATCCTGCTTTTGCGCACCATAGAACACATCCTGCACGCCTAGCGTCTCGGCATAGGCCGCCGCCAGCGCCAAAAAAATCATGTTACGGTTAGGTACATAGGTGCTAGGTTGTCCTTGTTGGCGCGCTTCATCAATATCAGGCAGCGGCACATCATCCGAAATCAGCGCTGAAGATGCCAGCAGTGGCGCAAATACCCCGACATCTAAAATGCGATGGTCACTGATATTCAGCGCCGCCGTATGGTGCTGGACATAGGTAACTTCTCGGCTATTCTTTTGCCCGTAGATGAATGTCAACACCGCAGGCTGTTTGTTCAAATGTTTCACAAGATAGTGCAGCAAGGTGATGCTATCCATCCCGCCGCTCACAATTGCAACGCAGTCCGTCATGCGCTTTCTCCTCGCGTGATGAGTTGCGCAACCCGCCGCCCCATCTCAACAGAATAGTTTGTGCCTCTATCCCACGGATAAACCTGTGACATGCTCGCCCAGATGACGTTGGGGAGTGGTGTTTTCAATGGCGGGATTTTCTCACTTTGGTTGATATGCGGCACAGGTTGGGCGTACGGCGCGCGCCACACCCACGACTTCCGTACCCAATCGGGTGAAAAGTTCGGGTTCACTTTTTTCAATGCCGGCAAAAAGCGTTCTACCAGCGCTGCTTCGCTCAAACGGAAATATTCATGGTCGGCTGGCACGTAATCGCCGCAATAGATGATATGGTCGCCGCCATAGTGTTCGCGGGGTAAATAGTTGGTATGTTCCACGAGGGCGAGGAAGGGGAAGGCGTTTTTCTGCTTATCCGCCGTAGTGGCCGGTAGATTGAGCCAGTATGTGCCATCGTGCATCAGGCGGTTCTTGAGCGCCAGCACCACGCACAACCCGCCAATACTCTCTAGTGCCGCCATTTTTTGGCCATAGGGCGTATCGGCTAACCCATCGCTGAGTTTGAGCATGAGGCGGGGGGATACAGTGCTAATCACCCAATCGAAGGTTTGTGTTTGGCCATCTATCACCAAACACGGTTTGCCATCCTGTTGCGTCAGGCGCTCTACGCGCGTATTCAGGTGAATCGTTGCGCCACGCTGCTGGATAGCTTCGGCTAGGGCGTTGAGAAATGCTTGAAAGCCCCCTTCAAACGTCCCCAACTTCAAGCTGCGTTTGACCACCCGCGCCCACATCCAAGACATCGGCACATCTTGATAGCGGTCGCCAAATTTACCGATGAGTAGCGGGCGGAAAAACTTGTCGTAGGCCTCTTGCCCCATATAGCGCATAAACCATTCGTGCGCTGTGATGCGCTCTAAGGGCTTCCAGAATGGGGTGAGCTTGATATACGCGCCAGCCAATGCAAACCGCATTTTAGCCAGCGGCGATAAGGGCAAAAATAGCGCTGATGGCGAAATCTCTGAACGGTAGATTTTGCCATCAATCCAGTAGCTCGTTTTGGGGCGGGGGAAAATGACTTTATCGCTCAGGCCAAGCTCGTCAATCAAATTGAGTATATCGCGGTCAGTGGTGAACCAATGATGGTAGAATTTCTCTAAAGTCCAATCCCAGCGTTCATCACGGAAGCCCGCAGCTAAGCCGCCTACCGCTTCACCCGCTTCATAAAGCGTCACACGATAGCCAGCATTAACCAAATCCCACGCGGCAGCCATTCCGGTAACGCCCGCGCCGATAATGCCTACATGCAAGCGTTCTGTTTGTTCTGTCACGTTATCCTTCATATCACTCATAACAGGGCACAATGAGCTATAGTGTAGTGTGTTAGTTTTCAATTGGAAAGTCTAAGGGGCATAGGCAAAAGAAAAAAGGGCGCCTTTACCGAGAAAAAGCGCCCTGCTACAAGTTAAATCAGGTTATGGCTTCGTTCGTTCGCCATATTCGTCGCTGCTGTATACATAGACATAAGTGACAATATCCCCGCTTTCGTCAGGTTGTGCCGATTCTGTCCAATCGAAGAGATAAGCAGCGTCGCTAATCGAAAGGTTAACGCAGCCGCGGCTATGGCGATAGCCGAATAAATCGTGCCAGTATGTGCCGTGTAAGCTAATTGAACCATCGAAGTACATCACCCACGGCACGCTTTGTAAGGCGTAAGCGTCCGGCGCGCCAGTAGCACCACTCATGCCATCGCGCTCTAAACGCGCCCATACAGTAAAAATACCTTCATTGGTATCAGTTGGTGGCACACCGCTGGAGACTAAAGTGGCGAAAACGGGCGTATCATCTTCATAAGCCACTAAGGTTTGCTCGTACAGGTCAACCGCCACCCAACGCCCTGCGACGCCTTCTGGCCGCTCTACCCGCTTAGCTATGGCGACAAAGCGCTGTTCAATCCATTGGTCAGGTCCAACCATATACCATATCCAGCCTTCCTCATCTACATATTCCGTGAAAATGTTGATGAGGTCATAGCGCAGCAACAGCCGCCCATTCTCGACATCTTGCGGGCCACCCGGATACGCAGAGGTGTATAGCCCTGTGGTATCCAGCACCCACGCAAAGGGGTATTGCAAGCCGTCTAAAATACGCACGCCACGAAATCGTGAGGCTGGCGTGTAATTGGCATCTTCTTCACGTATCCACTCCCCGCCTTCAATTTGTACCCAGCCATCGACGACATCTATCGCCAATACAAAATTGAAGCCAGCCGGTTTTTGGCCAATGATATTGCCATTGGGCGCATCATATAGATTGACGGCATGTGGCCCAATTTGCCAATAACTATAATTGCTCAGCGTCAAGCTATCTGGCTGGATTTGGATAACAACGGGTTCGGGATAAGCGGCCATCATCTCTAAACAAGCGGCGCTATAGGCATCACCCGGCTGGTGGCCATAGCACACAGTTGGGTCATATTCCAGCGCTGCGACTGGTCTAGTGATGGCCAATACCCCTAAACTAATGAAAAACACAAACAATGTACGTATCATCTAATTAAACTCCGAGCACACTCAATTTTCGCGTGATGCGATGATACAGAAGTTGTCTTACAATTCCATGACAGCGCCATCATACCACAGGCATCACCAGCATGTTATAGTACCTGAATGACGTTTGCCCGACGCAGGAGCAAATATATGGGCACACTATACATTGTCCCAACGCCAATAGGTAATCTAGAAGATATTACACTGCGTGCCTTGCGTATCCTCAAATCGGTGATGCTCATCGCCGCCGAAGATACCCGTACCAGCGGTGTATTGCTCAAACACTATGAGATAGAAACGCCGCTCACCAGCTATCATGAGCACAATAAGCACAGCAAGCTAGATGAGCTTTTAGAAGCGCTAGAGATTGGTGATGTCGCCCTTATCTCCGATGCCGGCACGCCGGGCATCAGTGACCCCGGCTATGAACTGGTATGCGCCGCGATAGCACAAGGCCATCGTATTGAACCGCTGCCGGGGGCCAATGCCGCGTTGGTGGCGCTGGTTGGCTCTGGTTTGCCAACGGATAGTTTCATTTATTTGGGCTTTTTGCCGAAGAAAGCCAGTGCCCGCCGCCAACTGTTACAGTCATTGCAAGGGGAAAGGCGCACCCTTGTCGCCTATGAAAGCCCGAATCGCCTTTGCGATACGTTAGACGATATTCAGGCGGTGCTTGGCCAACGGGCGGTGTGCGTAGCGCGTGAGTTAACCAAGCTCTACGAAGAGTTTCAACGTGGTGATGTAAAAACTGTTTTGGCGCATTACCGTGATAACCCGCCAAAGGGCGAAATCACGTTAGTGATTGGTGGCGCGCCAGAACCCGCAATCTGGGATGAGGCACAGGTGCGGGCGGCATTGCAACAGCGCCTCAATGCGGGCGAAGGGCTATCACAAGCCGCTAAAGCCATCGCCGCTGAAAGTGGTTGGAAGAAAAAAGCCGTCTATAATCTGGGGTTAGAGCAATCCTAACCCCGATAGCAAGCCAAAAATCACCCTAGCATTACGCGCTAGTTTCGCTACAATACTAAACCGTTCTGTAAACTGGAGTGAAAGTACGCCCATGACGCGGTATTGCTTCGCCGTGAGGCGAGGCGACGCGGGGTTGATTATCAAACGAGGTTCGTATTCTATGGCATCGTATCACGGTCCTAAAGCCAAAGTTCAACGCCGTTTCGGCGAAGCGCTCATGCCGCGCCCGAAATATCAGCGCATTCTGGAAAAACGTGCCTACCCGCCGGGAGAGCATGGGCGTGAGAAACAGTTCCGCCGTGGCCGTCGCAGCGCGTTCGGTCTACAGCTGGACGAAAAGCAGAAATTATCGTTCATCTATAACGTGCGCGAGCGTCAGTTACGCCGTTACTACAAGCGCGCCATTCGTATGCCCGGTCGTACTGGCGCTAACTTGCTCTCCTTATTGGAGCGCCGCTTAGATAACATCGTCTACAAAGCGGGCTTTGCCGCCACCATCTGGGCTGCTCGTCAACTTGTCAACCACGGCCACATTCTGGTCAATGGCCGCCGCGTAGACCTGCCCTCATATCAGGTCATGCCCGGCGATGTGGTTGAGGTTCATGAGCGCATGAAGAAAAATGTCCACATTCAACAGTGGGTAGAAGAGGGCGGCATTACCACCCCCAACTACCTCAACGTTGACCGCGACAACCTGCGCGCAACCATGACCCATGTGCCAGAGGGTAAAGAAATTTTCGTGCCGGTGGATATTCAGCTCGTGGTTGAATACTACAACCGCCTCACCTAGTCCATCTGTACATATCAAGCGAATCAACACAGCCTCGAAGTGCGCTTCGGGGCTTTTTGCTTTCTCTCGGACTATCTGCACAATTGATAAGGGCGATATTCCCCACCCTTTGTGTACAATGCAGGCAGGACGGATAAGGCTTACATGGATGAGGCAGGTGAACCGTATGTTAAGACGGATTTTGCTCTATCTATCTGCGGCGCGTTGGGCAAGGGCGCTCATGGCGCATTTTTTCTTGGCGCGGCGGGTGGCGCGGCGCTTCGTAGCGGGTGAGACGCTCGATGATGCTATCCGCGTGACGAAAACCCTGAACGAACAGGGGTTGCTCGTCACCCTCGATTTTTTGGGCGAAAGTGTAGAACGGGAAGAAGATACCCATCCCGTCGTAGCGATGTATTGCCGCATTGCCGAACATATCAAAAGCGAAAACATGCAGGCCAGTATGTCGCTTAAACTCACGCACTTAGGGCTAGACATTGACGAATTGCTTTGTGTCAATAACCTCCGCCGTATTTTAGAAGCGGCGAAGGCAAATGGGGTTTTGGTGACCATCGATATGGAGAGCACCGCCTATACTGACCGCACCCTACGCATCTACCGCACCATGCGTGATGAGTACCATTTTGACAACTTAGGGACAGTCATTCAGGCCTATCTCTATCGCAGCGAAGAAGATATGCGCCAATTAGCCCAAGAAGGCGCGCATATCCGCCTGTGTAAAGGCGCGTATTTAGAGCCGCCAGAAGTCGCCTTTCCAGAAAAAGCGGATGTTGATGCCAACTACATTAAGCTCATGAAACTATTTTTACAGGAAGGGCAAAACGCATTCCTCGCTATAGCCACCCACGATGAGAACATGCTCGCCGCGGCAGAGGCGTTTATCAAAGAGGCACACATCCCTGATGAACGCTATGAATTTCAGATGCTTTATGGCATTCGTAGCCAACGCCAAAAAGAGCTTGCCGCCAGTGGTTATAAAATGCGCGTCTATGTCCCATTTGGCGATGCGTGGTATCCCTATTTCATGCGGCGGTTAGCAGAACGGCCTGCCAATTTGTGGTTCTTTATCAGCAGTTTCTTCAAATCATGAGGGATGTGGGCTTTAGGAGATAGCGCCCGTTAAATTGTTAAGACTTCTAAACATTTCATAGTATAACGCCTATCCTCGTCTTATGATAGTAATGAAACATAGACGAGGATTGAATTATCATGGAGAATGTGCCTCGTAGTGATGAAGTTATCACGGTTGAACTTATAGCTACATGCCCCTCTTGTCACACTTATATCGCTTTCCAATATCTTGGTGAGCAACATTGGCCAGAGGATGTCGCTGCCGCTGCAGGCATTGAAACAGTGGTTCATATGTGGCGCTGCACACATTGCCATACCACCATGACTGAAACAGAGCTGGAGTGAGACTAACCGCTCCAGCTTTTTTATAGGCTATCTGTTTAAGACTTTAAACGCCGCTGGATGAAAATGAGGAAGGGATAAGCGAGTTGCTCCCCATGAACAGCATCAGCGCCCCATATGTTGCGGTTAGCACTCTCAAAATCTTTGTGTAGCCGTTCTAACTCGCGCTGTTGTTGCCGCGAGGGTTCGTTATGGAAGAGTGTAACGACTGTTGTATGGCTGCCGATACTGAAGAAGACCCATAGCCCTTTGCCCACCTGATGCACATGCTCAACGGGTGTAGACGTGAATGGTTTCAGCGGCACATAATGCTGCAGAATAGGGTTTAAGGCCTCATCTGCTACCTCGAACTGCCCTAAAGTCTCAATTTGCTGCCCGCTTTTGTTGTGATAGATGCGCATCCCAACTGCCCGCGCCCGCGTCTCCTGCAAAATGGCCATTGTGGGTGGCCCCGTTTGGGCGATTTCGATGGCGTCGGGGTTGCCACTCATGAGCGCATGGGTGGCGATGGCGAGGCGGGCGTTATAGCGCTCATAGAGCAAATGAAACTGGGCGCGGCTGATTTTCCCTTGCGCAAAGTCATCTAGCAGGCGCTCTATCTTCGCCTGTAATAATGCCCTGAATTGTTGTGCGTTCTGCTCTTGCTTGGTGCTCATCATTCGGCCTCATACAAATATGCGATGGTTGTGATTTCCCCTAAACCTGTGGCGGCCCCCCAAATTGCTGGCGGATAAATACTCGGAACGGGAATGCCAGTCGGCTCGCTTCCACTTTGGGGTCGGCCAATAAGCTGCTATTGGCTGCTTCAAAATCCTGATGCAGGCGTTGCGTTTCACGCAGTTGCATTGGCGATGGCTCATTATGGAAGAGCGTGATTGAGATGGTGTGCCGCCCAATGGTGAACAGCAGCCAATAACGCGAAGCAATACGCTCTACATAGCGTTGGGGCGTATTACCTGTACTAATTTGTCGCATCAAATCCTGTAGTATTGGTTCGAGAATGTCCTCAGGAATAGCGAAATCTCCCAGCGTCTCAATCATTCGCTGGCCACTGATGTGATAAATGGCAATGCCGGTGGCTTTGCCTTTGGCCGCCTCTTTTAAGGAGATGGTGGAGGGGCCACTGCGGGCAATATCAACAGCGGCATCTTTTCCACTCTCTACAGCATACTCGGCCAGAATAAGCTGGCTATGATAGCGTTCATAAATAATATCAAACTGCGCTTGGCTGAGTTGGCCGCTAGCAAAATCCTCTAGCAGTTTCTGGATTTTCTGCTGCACTTCGGCTTTGAATGCGCGTGCCCTCTCTCCGGGTTTCATATAATTCAGATTCCCCTTTATCCGGGATTGTTACGTTTAGTTAAATCATACCATGATACCCGCAGATAAAATATTGACATCATGCACAGTGCCTATGCTTATATCCAGATGCTTCTAAGGTACAATCAATGTTGGAAAGGAGATTTGATGATGAAACGTTATTTCGCTATTGTGCTATTACTTTTCGCCACGATAAACGCCTTTGCCCAAGATGCTACCCCCGAAGTTACTGCTGAAAACATGGCGGATTGCCCGCACCCCCTGCGCATCGCCACGTGGAATATAGAGAAC
>WGEI01000170.1 GCA_015492875.1 Anaerolineae bacterium
AAAAACCATTGAGATTATCAATCGTGCTGGCTTAATGGATATTGCTGAAACTTAACCACTAAAACTAACGGCGCGCTCTCGCATTGGCCCGCAATGCGGCTTCTGCACATTTGGCGCCACTTTTGCCGACTATTGTGCTATGACGTACGCCTGCGGGGATGTCGACGCGGTCGCCTGCACGTAAGATAACACGTTCGTTGAGGTCGGGGAACACAATCTCTAATGTGCCGTCAATGACATAAAGCACTTTATCATAACCATGGCTACGAATGCCATAACGGTGATTGGCCATATTCATCCACATATAAGGACGCAGGCCATCTTCCTTCATGCGCTGAATGATGTTTGCAATGGAAGGGTGTTGACTACCATGCCAGCGTGTAACCTGTACTGCTGCTTGTTTTAATACCATTTGTGACAACCTCTATCTTGGTTGATGTTGGAATTCATGAAGTTTGCGATAATCTTCACTAATCCCGACTGCGGATTTTATCGCAAACTTTAGTTTTTTGGCAAGTCCTATTTGGTCTTCGTAGGTTTGGATTAAGTAACTTATAGCCCCATTTCCTGTATTAAGGCTTGTAAAAGCGTTTCTTCCTCTTCTGGTGTCTTGATTTCGCCATCTATCCATGCCGCACGCAAACGACGGAGTATGATGGCATACGCACGCCCTTGGGGGAGGCCTAGCGCTTTTAATGTATGTCCGGTTGTGATAGGGCGTATCATCCTCCAGCGGCTCATGAATTGCTCAATGAGTTGTCGTTTTACATCATCGGCCAATAGCCAGCCCGTGAATAATGCCAACTCGCTACAACGCTCCAAATGCGGCACGATTTCACTGGGGCGTTTTGCAGGATGAAGTATTTCATCCATATTTTGAACTAGTAATGCCGCTTGATGTAAGGAGCGCGCCGTTTCTCCGCTGAACCCCAGCCGTTCACAAATATCAGGCACAGCATCTTCATTGAGGTTACCAAAGATAATATGCCAACCCAGTTTCTCTATGGGCGGTATGTCCGTTAACCACGTTGGTCTTACTTGCCGCGCCTTGCCGAGCTGCATATCAATATCTGACGGAACGCGCAGTTGCGGGTGAATATGGTATAGAATTTGCCTGTTTTGTAAGGCGCGGAGGATTGGCCCCGGATTTTCTTCTTTTAAGATGAGCGTGAGTTCATTTTTTAATCGTGTACCAGTAATGCGCCGCAGCATGGGTAAGGCTGTATCGATGAGCTTGCCAGTTCTTGGCTCAATGGAAAAGCCTAGCCGAAAGGCAAAACGGTATGCCCGCAGCATCCTCGTTGGGTCATCAACAAAGCTGAGGCTATGCAACACGCGAATGAGGCGGCGCTTCAAGTCTTGTAAGCCGTTATAGTAATCAATGATTTGCCACATAGTTTGGGCGGGGCTGAGTTGCACAGCAAGCGCGTTAATGGTGAAATCTCGCCGCTGCAAATCTAATTTTATAGAGCCTCGATAGACTGTGGGTAAAGCTGTCGGGTGCTCATAGAATTCATTCCGTGCAGTGGCAAAATCTATGTGATGGGGTAAGTCATCGGATTTTAACCCCATATGCTGAACCACTTCTTCATCTAACAACCATTTAGCCGTTCCAAATGGGCGATAGCTATGGATTGTGCCACCATAACGCTCCTGCAAGCTTTCGCCGAAAGCAATGGCATCGCCTTCAACGACAAAATCAATATCTAAATTGCGACGGTAGAGCAACAAATCCCGTACAACCCCGCCAACAAGAAATAAGCTGTAATCAGTGGTTTGGGCATGTTCTGCAATGTGAATGATCATATCGGCAACCGTTGCGCCTAAGACTTGCTCGCATTGTTGCTGCGATATAATCGGTTTGTGTTCAATTGCGCTGGGATGGCGTTTTGCCCAATAGTTGATTAAATCGGTTCGGGTGACAATTCCCAGCAATTTTCCCCGCTCATCAATGACAGGGATTTGTCCCCACCCGCTTTCAACCATGACCCGCTCTAATGTCGCTACCGAGTCATCCAGTTTTAGGGTGATATTCCCCTCTAGCATGACATCTCGAACGCGCATATAGCCTAGTTTATGGTCAAGCGTCCTATCAGCAATGCGGCGGGTAATCAAACCGACCACCTGTCCACCATTCTCAACAACGGGAAATCCTTCATGCCCAACTTGGCGCATTTGGCGGATAACGTCTTCTACCCGCTCATTAGCACTGATCGTTTGCACCCCATACGACATTAAATCGCTAACACGGGTAACAGGATGAACTTCCTTCTCAAGATAATGCCAGATAGTCTCTATTGCTTGGTCTAATGTGCTATTTTTGATTGTTGCGGCGCCAGCATAGGCATGCCCGCCCCCGCCGAATAAGCTCGCTACACGTCCGGCATGGACAGCCTCTCCATCGGCACGGCACACTAACTGTATAACTTCAGGCATCTCTACGAGGAGAAACAGCCCCTCCGGGTCAAGCGCATCTTGGAGCAAATGGGCGACACTATTGATTTCTGTCATATAAGTGTCGAGCTTTGCCGTTGCCACAATAACGGGATGGCCGTGAATATAGCGCGTTTCGGCGTGTGACAATAACAACTCATAGAGGCTTCTTTGCTCATCATTCAGTGGGGGAGATAGAAATTTCCGTACAGTTTCTAGCGCTGCCCCACGCTCTAATAGCCAACCAACGGCGGCCACATCGCGGGTTGTCGTAAGCTTATAAGTGAGCGAGCCAGTATCTTCATAAATGCCTAACGCCAGCAACGTCGCTTCTAATGCAGTAACAGGAATGCCCTTTGCTTTAATCATTTCGACCAGCAGTGTGGTTGTCGCGCCAATGGCCTCGATTTGTGTGGTGGCATGCGCGGGGAGGTCGTCGTGCAATGGGTGATGGTCAATGATATGTATAGGACAATCATTGGGCAGCCCGCGCAATTGGGGGGGCTTTTGCGTGTCGACGAGAATAATCTGCTGAACGGCGTGCAATGCGACATCTGCTACTGGTCTGAAGGCAAGACTATCATGCTGGTTGTATAGCTGGAGGAAATGCTCTACATTGCGATTTAACTGATGGGGCAAAACAGGGATAGCATCTGGATATAACTTGTATGTGCCTAGCTGGGCGGCAATAGCATCAAAATCGGCATGATTATGAGTTAAGATAACACGCACGTTTGTACTTACCTCTAAAAAGTTCATTATCAAGGCCTAGAGATAATAGGCCAGCCATTAGGTGTAAACGAGATATTCAAGTTTTCTACAGCCTTATAACTGATAGGTAAGCCATATAGGGGGATAACATCCTGTGGCGCTTGAAGGTCATCATACATGATAACAGCCGCTTGTAAGCGGTCATTTTCTAGGGCTTCTAAAGCCATATTCACGCTCGAAAATGCTTGTAATTGCACTTCAATACCATAGGTGCTTATTTGTTCCACAATTTGCTCGATACCGGGGGCGGGGGAATGCCCTAAAGTGATAGTTATGCCATCCGGCCAACCATTATTGGCAAGCTGAACTCGTGCATCTCGTACAGATGCTATCTCATTGGTAAGGCCAAACGCCCCCGCTATGGCGAGCTGTTCTGCAATTGCCCAGCCATCTATAGCGTGGGTCAACAAACTCGCCAATTCGGGATTATTAAATGGCGCGATTTGCTGGTTAATCACTATCCCAACTATTGGCGTAATTGGACTTCTTTCCCAACCGCCCCAATCGCCAAAGGCCACGATAATATCTACCTGTTCACCTAAAGCAGTGAGATTGCCGCTATCGGGAAGATAGCTGACAACAGCCTGTGCCTCGATGCTCGCCATATCGTCAATATACCCAACCGCATTTGCGCCAATACCATAACGTAGCGGGGGCGGCGCCGTAGGGAAGGTTTGCGGCGTTGGTGTCGCTGTTGTTGGCAAACTTGCAGGGTATGGCGTTGCGGTTGGTGTACAAGCCGCTACCAGTAAAAATGCACACAACACAAGATAACGCATGAACCTGCCCCTTAAGCCGATTAAGTCCAGGGCGTGACGATACTACGTTGCATCATACTGAATGATGTTGTCGCATTGAAGAATGCCAGAATGGCAAATGCGATAGCAGCGTTGCGGTCGTCTCTACCGCGCAGCATACTAAATAATCCCGGCATAATAATGACAAGCCATGACATATAGATAAAATATGTTCCCGGTCGCTCTGGGCGTAATCCCTGCAAATACATAATGCCGCCGATAATCGTCACGCCCAAAGCTAAAAGCGCACTTGTCGCAACAGCGCCCCAAAAATTGCCGGATATCGATTTGTTTTGTGCAGCTAGTGATACCGCCCAGATGCCCAATATCAACGAATAGAGAATATGCGCATTGAAAAGGATGTCATGGATATTGTTCATCGCTTCTCCACCTACTATTCAAAGAATATGTTTGATTGTAGCATGGCTGCCTTTTCTCTGGCATAGGCAAACAAAAACCGGAAGGCTTGTTCACCTTCCGGCTATCGTTCCTAGATTGGCCTTGATGCTTAGATGATGGCGAACTGGGTTAGGAGTGCCCATCCCAGCCATGCTAATACAACCACGTTGACCACAATCATGGACTGCATTTGTATAGTGCCACTAGCATCAATAGCTTGCGTGCCACGCATATCGGTTTCTGAGCGGAATAGCATGCTGATAGGGATACCAGCTATCAACGCGCCAGCGAGCCAAAGGGGAAATGCGTTGTTCAAGATGGCGAGCACAATGCAGAAAAGCGCCAAAATGATGATGAGGTTGATGACGCGGCGGGTGTTCGTTTCTCCCAGAATAATGGCGGTGTTATGCAAGCCAGCTTCTTTATCCATTTCATAATCGCGCAGCTGGTTATACAGTTGGCCATATACCGAAAATAAAGTTGCCCCAGCCGCAACCAGCCACACCACACCCGGTTGGGTGTGATATAAATAATAACCTGCCATTAACAGCAAGCCGCTGAGCATCAAAGAGTGTGAGACAACATCGGTAATAGGATAAGCCTTTAAGCGCACCGGACGCCATGAATATAAATGCGATAATAACAGGATCGCCACACCGATCAAGAAAACACTTGTGCCACCGAAGGCATACAGCACCAGCGTAAATAAGGCGACAGCGCGAGTGGCGTTATAGCCAAATTTCACATCGATTTCCCCCATTGTAATGGGATTGCGCGCCGCACGGTCTGGGTCTAGCGCATCATCTGGCGCGTCTTCAATGTCGTTAATCATGAAAGCATAGGCAACCGCCGCGATATTGGCTAAAGTTACCGGTATTAATCGCAGGTCAAGGTACGCCTCGCCATGATATGCGGCCAACAACGCCCCTAAAATAGTGAGTGGGATGACAAATGGTAAATATTCTTTCCAACGGGTGAGGCGGATTAAACCGCGTATTTGCTTGCTAATGGGTTGTTGACTCAAGGTTCTGCCCTCACTACTGCCGAAACTGCTAAATTAGTATACACAGCCACAAAGAATAACACATTTCTTCGCTTTATGTTACGTGAAGAGCTGTTAAAGGTTGTAAAAAAATCTTATTCTTTAGCAGAATATGTTTTAGGATGGGTGATATAATTCGCGAGAGGGGGCTATTTTGTTTTTGATATTCAGTGGAGAGAATTTGCAGTTGCCATTCCTAAAGATTGTGATTTATACCTTGCGAACTTATGTCATGTTGATACTTTCTTGTGTTTTAGTTGGGTGTACATTAGGTGCTTCAGGTAATGTTGTCACCATCACACCATCGTCGGGAACACCAACATCAGCCGCACAGGTTGTCGTGCCTACCATGCAACGCACTTTACAACCCATTTCAACATCACCAACACAAGCCCTTACACCAACATCCGAAGCGCCTTGCCTGCCTTCCGATCAAACCCCCATCCGCTACGAAATAGATGCTGAGGTTGATTACAGCCAGCACCTTGTCGAAGCTCAGCAACAAATCATCTACACCAACACAACAGGGGTGCCGCTTTCCGAAATTGTGCTCATTGTTGAGCCGAATAACTATTCTGGCGCATTTGAGTTGCAATCTCTCATGTTAGAAGGAGAAGCTGCTGAATATACACTTAAAGACCGTCGTTTAACGGTCAATTTACCACATTTGCTTTTTGAAGATTGTCAGATTGTCTTAAATTTGAATTTCCGCGTTTATCCACCATTTATCTCTGGCGGTATCACCGCTTATCGTGGCTTTTTCGGCTATAGCGAGCGTCAAATGAATTTGGGCTTATGGTTGCCGATGCTTGCTGCTTATGTCGATGAGGAATGGGTGCTTAACCCAATTGTTTTCATTGGTGAACAAGTGGCATTAGAACAATCTGATTGGGATGTAACCTTTGAACTAGTGGGGGAAAATACGGATGTCATCATTGCTGCGCCCGGTTCGCCACAAGTTATAAACGCAACGACCGTGCGTTACATATTGCCCCGTGCCCGCGATTTTACCGCCAGCTTCAGCCCCTACTTTCAAGTGCGCCGTCAAGTTGCTCCCGGTGGTACTGTCGTAGAACTCTATCATTTTGATGATACCCGTGTTTGGGCGCAAAATCGTTATTTTGATGCTGCCGCCCATTCGCTCGATGTTGCCACCGCTAGTTTAGGGCTTTATGCCTCTCGCTTTGCCCCTTATCCCAACGAGCGCATGGTGATTGTTCAGGGCGATTTTCCCGACGGTATGGAATTTAGCGGGATAGTCTTCGTCGGTTCGTATTGGTATACCAGCTATCCGGGTAGCGCCCGTTCTTACTTAACTATCATCACGGTTCATGAGGTTGCTCACCAATGGTGGTATATGTTAGTGGGCAATGATGCCGCTTACTATCCATGGTTAGATGAAGCGCTTGCAACTTATAGCGAATATCTTTTCTATGAAACCTATTACGCTGATTTAACAAGTTGGTGGTGGGATTTTCGGGTTAATGCCTATGACCCACAGGGGGGGGTTGATAGCACGGTATACGATTTTGCCGAAACGCGCCCCTATATTAATGCGATTTACCTGCGTGGCGCTCGTATGCTCCATGAATTGCGTGAAACGCTTGGTGATGAGGCCTTTTTCGATTTGTTGCGGCGCTATGTCACAACAGAAGCGGTTTTAGCCACGCCGCAAACCTTCTGGGGGCTGCTTACACCAGAACAGCTGCAACAGACCGCCTCTATTCGGGCGAAATATTTTAGCCAACCAGATGACTTATTGGCTACACGGGAACGCTAATCACCGTCCAACGTATTCAGGAAGAGCGGTTTTTTATATGAGATACCGCTTAATTAAAACTTGTGGGCAATTGCTCCAAGCCGCCTTTTATGGCTTGATTAAGGGTTGCAAATAGCTCAGTGATTTTCAGCCCGTTAATCCGCCCACGTTGGAATGCGTCTAGACTTATCCAAGCGTCCTTTTCTGTCAATTGTAATGGCCGCTTGATACTGTGAACATGATAAATCCAGAATTGGTAATTAGTTAGCGCCCCAAAAGTGGGGGAGAGCACCTGCCCAATCTCTACGCCTTCAGCCAACAGTTGTATTTGATAGTCTTCTGGATATGCGAGTTGGGAAGCGGCTAACTCTTCTTCAATTTCACGAATTAACGTCAGTTTCAGGTTTGTCCCATCGCTCTCCCGCCAACGCCCCCCAATAAGTTGGTATTGCTGGGCATTATCATCGTATTGCATGAGTATTTCTTTTTGCCCATTTTCTGGATGGATGCGGATAATTAACGCTTGTGCCACTTTGACATATCGGCTTGGTCGGGCATTGGGCGTGTGCTTTAATCGACGTTGTTCCAGCAAATATAGCAACGTTGCGCCACTTTCCAGTATCTGGTCAAACGCTTTATCTCGTTGTACGCCGCGCGTCTCCCAATCTGCGACTAGTGGCAAACCTTCTAAGAGATATTGCGCCAAACTTTCGAGCATGTATTTAGCCGCTTGGCTACTCGCGCGTATTTGGGCTTCGCTTATCGATGATGTTGCTTGATGTAATTCCACGATGCCCCATAGCATCAACATTTGCACAACGCCCCAAAGCGTTGGCAATATATCAGCGGGTTCATCCGATGTAATAAATTGTTTCATCGGTGCAAAAGGTTGGTTAGATTGTGGGATTTGTTGTAAGAAATGGGCTATCCGTTTTTTGTGCATCAGCGATTTTATGCCCATCATACCTTGATTGGCGCTTTGGGCATATCCTCCGGTATAGCGATATCGAAATACCTCAATACTGTAGGTGCAATTTGCTGCAAGTGCAAACCCTCTAGGTATTCACCTTGATAGGGCTGTTTAGGGTCATAGTAGATGAATACACCTAATTGTGCATGATTGGCGTCATCGGGGCCTGTATCATTCTCATGGATATGGATTTTCCCATGCCCAACACTGCCAATTGAACGCCACGATAAATCACCAAAGTACACCAT
>WGEI01000171.1 GCA_015492875.1 Anaerolineae bacterium
CAACCACCGTTCCCCGATACTGGGGGCATTTCGGTTTTATTACAGCATGTCAATGCCCCTGTACCGAAACTGTCAGAAGTTGTGCCCATTCATAATCATGCGCTCGATGCGGTTATTTTTAAGGCACTGGCCAAAACGCCTCAGTCTCGATACCAGAGTGTAGCCGCTTTTGCAGAAGCGCTAAAAGCGGCTTTTAATGGTGAAGTAATCACCACCCCACAAGGGTCAGAAACAATACCATTCAATACGATTGATAATGCTAATCAGTTTCCCACTTCATCAGCTAAACGCAAACTCAGTGCACCTATTGGTTTGCTGGCTATAGGCGCGTTAGTTATAGCGGGATTGTTATTTGTCGCCCTGTTAAATAGGCAATCGTCTGTTACGCCAACGGACGATACCTCAAATTCATTTGCAGAGAGCATGACGGGAGATTTGTTTTTCAGTACAGATTTTTCTAGGGATAACCCATTTACGAGCTATTGGCGCGAAGATGATACGGAGCCTTTTATACAGCAAATTGAAGATGATGTTTATCGCCTCATCAATACAAGGCCAAGAACAGCCGCGACGACGCTCTTTGATTCAGCCTACACTTATGATCGCCGTATCACGATAACCTTAGAAGCGTCCTTGAGCGAGGATAGCTCACCTGCTAGCGGGTACGGTATTGTGTTTAACTATCAAGACGAAAACAACTATAACGTTTTTGCAGTTGATGGATTGGGGCGCTATAGCATTTGGGTTCGTCAAAATCGTGAATGGCGCGAGCTAAGAGAAACCGCAGAAAATTGGACGGAACACCCTGCGGTGAACTTACGGGGCGAGAAAAATCAACTCACCATTCATGTTGATGGTAATTCGCTACATGGTTATGTCAATGGCGTTAACGTGGTGAATGTCGAAGATAGCACCTTTTCAGGTGGGGCGGTAGGGATTTATCTAGCGACCACCAGTGAAGGAAACACGGAAGTACAGGCTTATCAGTATGCTGTTTCCGATGATCCTCCACTGGTCGATGCGATGACAGACGAAGACTAAAATCAGCCGGTATAGGCTTGAAAAACGGCAATATAAAGTGGGAACAGACAGGCAACAGCAAGAAAAGCAATGAGTGCCAGCACGATAGTGACAACATCCAACCCTGATGGCGCTTCTTCCTCATAAAATTGCTCGTAAGCTGGTGGCGGTGCATAGCGGCGACTATCTGTTACTTGTGGCGGTGCGGGCGGCGGGGTGTATTGGGTGCGGTCTTCCACAAGCGGGCGCACTTGCGGGCGGTTCGCTGGAGCAGGTTGGGGAATAGAAGGCTGTGGCGCTTGTGGCGCGGGGCTATAGCGCTGGGTGGGAGGCGCTTGCTCTGCTGGAGCAGGTGGTGGTGGTGGCGGCGTTGGACGCGATGCGGCAGAGGGTTGTGATGGCGACGGCGAGACCACTGGACCAGAAACCGTGCGTTGCTTGCCTCTATCCCGATAAGTTTCCAGTACATGCCCCAACTGGTCAGCCATACGGTAACGAGCAGATGGTTCTTTGCTCATCACCTTATAGATAATTTGCGCTAACTCGTCGGGCACGTTTGGGTTATATTCTGTGACAAGAGGGATGCGTTCTCGAATATGGGCAAGCGCAAGATCTTGTTGACTAGCGCCTACATAGGGCAAACGCCCAGTGAGCATTTCAAACATCACAATGCCGATGGCATACACATCGGACGCAGGGGTTGGGCGCTCTCCCCGTGCTTGTTCGGGTGCAAAGTAATGAGGGCTACCCCAGACAACATCTGCGCGCTGGCCGGGAATGGTATCACTCAGAGCTTGGGCGATACCAAAATCAGTTACTTTTACCGTGTCATCTGAGGTGACAAGGATATTTTGAGGCTTAATATCGGCATGTACAATGCCGGCACGGTGGGCAAAGCCAATACCTGCACAAATTTGAATGGCTAAGTTCAAGGCGCGGTCAACTGGCAATGAGCCATGTGTGCGAATGATTTTCTTCAAATCTGTGCCTTCGACAAACTCCATGACAATATAATGGGTTGGTCCATCATTGCCAACGTCGTGCACAGTTACGATATTGGGATGCGCTAGGTTGGCAATGCTTCTCGCCTCATTGCGGAAACGCTCTAAAAACTCATTATCGCCGGTTAAGCTGGGGCGTAAAACCTTGATAGCAACAGTACGCCCTAAGACCTGATCAATGGCCTTGTAGATAACAGCCATGCCGCCCGAACCTTGTTGAGCGACGAGGCGATAACGATTATTGAGTAAGGCTTCTCCGGCCATATAGCCCTCTTTTCCTTCAAAATCAGCCAGCAATTAACGGACGCATCAGTGGGTCAAATAAACGCCGGTATTCTAATAAGGCGCTGCGGTCTGTCATACCCGCAATATAGTCAGCGACGACGCGATGCAAATCACGGTTCTCTAGGTGCGATTGGTACTCTGGTGGTAGCAAGCGCGGCTCTTGCACATGGCTTTCAAAAATAGCGGTGATGAAGTGTTCGGCGCGCTTTTGCATACGAACTACCCGAAAATGACGGTACATATTCTCGAAGAGAAAATCTTTCAATTCGCGATTTAGGGCGGAGATTGCCTCGCTATGTGTCACTACATTTTCATGATGATGCTGAATATCCTCAGGACTTTTTGGGTTCAGTTCATCTAAACGGCGAGTGGTCTCCGTCAGCACATCATCAACTTCCATACCCACAAGTTCACGGATGAAGTGATGGCGCGTGATAGGGTCTAGTGTACCACCCTGCCAGCCAATGCGCTCGCATAGCTGTTGCCAGATCTCCAATTCAGCGAGCTGATCGGGGGTAATTAAACCTGATTGCAAGCCATCATCAAGGTCATGGGCGTTATAGGCTAATTCATCAACAACATTCGCTATTTGCGCCTCAATACTGGCGCGGGTGCTTTGCTCAAACCCAACAACCTCGCTGATGTCATATTCAGTTTCGTGCTTGGCAATGCCTTCTAGCGTCTCTAAAGTGAGGTTTAGGCCGGGCCATTCGGGATAGCGACGCTCCAATTCGCTGACAACACGATAGCTTTGATGATTATGGTTATATCCGCCGATATCCTGTGTCAAGTGATTGAGCGTAGCTTCTCCAGCATGACCAAAGGGCGGATGTCCCAAATCATGCGCAAGGCAAATCGCCTCTACTAAATCCTCGTTGACGGCTAACGCGCGGGCAATAGCGCGCCCGATTTGTGCTACTTCGAGCGTATGGGTTAAGCGGGTACGGTAATAATCACCTTCATCATTGACAAAGACCTGTGTTTTGTATTCTAAGCGCCGAAAAGCCGCTGAATGGATAATGCGGTCACGGTCACGCTGGAAAGCCGTTCGATACTGTGATTGATGGTCAGAATATTGTCGACCACGACTATTCTGGCTTAAAAGCGCATAGGGCGCCAAAGTGTTCAACTCATTTTGTTCAAGGCGTTCGCGCATTACATACATGGGATAGCTCTCCCTGAGATTCTTCTATCAATTGCATTTAGGTGATGGCTTATCATTTAGATAATCGATTACCAAATCACCTAAAGCAACATCTCATCAATAAGTCGTTTGTGTAATAGACGAGTATAACATGATATGTTGCTAAAAACGGAGCGTATTATGTGCAAGGTGCAATATGCTATAATCTCGTTATTCCGACCGAACCCTCGATGAATCAACCAATCCGGAGGATAAAACTATGGACATCAATCAAGCGGCGCGGATGATTGAGTGGCTAGATGAAGAACGCCGACGTGATAAAGCAACCATTGCGACATTAGAGGAACGTTTAGCCCAACAACAAGAACTTATCGATAGCTTGCAACGGCGCTTAAAC
>WGEI01000172.1 GCA_015492875.1 Anaerolineae bacterium
ATTTTCGCGATTAAACAGCACGCGCTCGCAAATATTAATGGTAATTCTCACACAATATGATATAATTACTGTTGATATAACGATACTTCGGGTGTAATTGAGTGCAGGAGCGCTATTGATGTTAAAAAACCGTCGTCATCTATGGATTGCAAGTGCTGTCATCCTCGTCATGGTTTTCGTTGCCGCCCTTTCGCAAGCCCAAAATACGCCAGTTCGTTCGCTTTATACCATCGCGCAGATGCGGGTAGAGAATATCGCCCAGCGCGATTTGTGGGAGTTCATGTGTGACCTGCGTAATGAGGCGCGCTATTACCCCGGCATCGAGGAGGTGGTGCTGCTTCGTGAAGGGACAGCCGGAATCTGTAGCGCGGGCACGATTTATTTACAAGCAACGGGCGAAAATGCACAAAATGAAATCACTATTTTAGAGGCTGATGCCCCGCATTACATCGTGATTAAATCGACCAATACCGCCATGCCCGATATTTCTTACATCGCCACCTTCTACTTCGCCCCCACAGAAGCACCCAACACCACCACCTACACGCTCATCGCCACTCTGAATGACGATACAGTCACACCAGATGATGTAATTGCCGCCCACGACAACTTTTTACAGCAGCTTTTGGCGGCGCTGAACACAACCGGCAGCGTCACCATCAACAACACGTTTTATATTGATGCTATAGAGTAGATGCGACATCGCAAGCGCATATATATGAGGGGCGACGTTACGGCGTAGCCCTTTTCTTTTGCTCTATCCTCGCCAGCATAGTTTGCTGAAATCAATACAATAGGATTAACGAATATAGGTCTATGAGCGTGTCATCATGCGGCGGTTCTTGATTGTTATGCTGAGTCTTGTTATAGCGATCGATGTTGGTTTTCTTGTGATTACCGTCTTTGTGCCAAATTTGCTGATGCCGTTTAATTCATGGCTCTGCCCAGCAGGGACGAGTATCGATACTGAAGATTACCCAACTGGACCGGGTGAAACATCGATTGAGTTCGTCTGCCGCGATGCTGATGGTATCATTGAGGAGAATGTCTCCGGCAAGCTGATGTTGCCGTTCTTCGTGATTATGTTTGGTTCAATAGTGCCGCTGATTATATTGAGTGCGTTTAGCAAACGCCGTTCGCCCAGCGTCGCCCAGCAAGTTATCTCCAGCGTTAAACAAGCGCCATCGCCTTATGATGATGACCCAGAGCTGTTGAGCGAGAAGCTGCAACAGCTACAGTCCGCGCTAGATATGGGGCTGATTACGCAGCAAGAATATGAGCGCAAACGGCAGGAAATCATCAATAGCTTTTGATGGCACGGCGTGTTTAATGGGGCGGTGGCCAGTTCATCGCCCTTATACGCATTTTGCCCCGCAAACCAACCCCGCCCCTTATCACTAGGGCATACACTGAGAGGAATGGATGTCTCTTCCTGACGTTAACCTGTGTATAATTAAAGACTGAATTCGATGGAGTACACACTAGGGAGGATGCGTTGACTTCCATTGCCCAATTGATACGACGGCGGCGCGCCCGTAAAGCCCGCTTACAGGCGGCGCGGCGGCGCTCTCAAACATGGATGTTATTCGTCGTTGCCGTTTTGCTGCTGGCGATTATTGGGCCGGCGGTGCTGGGGTTGGGCAGTGCGGCGTTTCTCTACTTGCGCGCGACGGCGAACATGCCAACGCCCTTAGAGACGATTAACCTTGACCCCATCATCGGGGCGACAGAACTCTATGACCGTAGCGGCACGGTGCTGCTGTATGCGGTGCAAGACCCGCTGGGTGACCGCCGCACATGGCTAGAGCTTGACGAGCTGCCGCCTTATGTGATTAGTGCCACGCTCCTCGCGGAAGACCCCGATTTTTTGGAAGTCACGCGCTTCGACCCAGCGCGCACTTTAGGCCGCTTATGGGGCTATATCATCGGCAACCCAATACGCCGTGATGCCACCCTCAGCGGCAGGCTGGTGCGCAATGTGTTGCTGCCGCGCATGGCGCATACCGGTTTAGACCGTTCCTTATTAGAAATTGCGCTCGTTTCAGAGGTCAATCGCCTTTATTCCCCGCAAGAGGTGCTGGCTTGGCATCTCAATACCAATTACTATGGTAGCGACGCCTATGGTATAGAAGCCGCCGCGCAGGTTTATTTAGGGAAGTCGGCGCGAGATTTGACCGTCGACGAGGCCGCGCTTTTGGCCGCTATTCCCACTGCGCCGCGTTTCAACCCCTTTGCTGACCCCACCGCAGCTTATGGCCGTCAGGCTGATTTGTTACGCCAGATGCTGGCGGCAGGCGTGATTACCCAAGCGCAATTCGATGAAGCCAGCGCCATTTTAACGCCCCTTGCCCCCGATTTGGCCGCACCGCCCCAATTTGCGCCAGAGTTTTCGCTTTATGCGCGCCGCCAAACGGAAGAAATTCTCGATTCGTTGGGGATGGATGGTGCGCGTTTGGTGTCTCGCGGGGGCTTGCGGGTGACGACAACGCTAGACATGGACTTGTACGAACAATCGGAGTGTGCGTTACGGGTACAATTGGCGCGGTTACGTGGCGCAACGGAGGGCGATACGACGCTGCGCGGGTTGAGCTGTGTCAGCAAGAGCTATTTGCCTTTCTTCATTGACCCCACCTCGCCACAGCCGCCCGATAGCGGGCAGGTGCTCATATTGGATGTGTATAGTGGCGAAATTCTCACCATGATTGGCGCGGTGACTGTCGCCGAACACCAACCAGGGCCAACGCTGCAACCTTTTGTCTATTTTGAGGGCTTTCGCCTAGAGCCGCACTATACGCCCGCTTCAATGGTACTGGATATTCCGCTCTCCTTCCCCGGTCCTGCAGAGGGTCTCATTTATACCCCGACCAACCCCGACGGCGAGTTTTTGGGGCCGGTGAATTTGCGCGATGCAATGGGGGCGTGGCGCGTACCGCCGACGGCAGAGGTGGCCAATGCGCATGGGATTAACAATATCGCTATCTCGGCGCGGCTGATAGGCCTCAGCAGTTTAGATGATGACCGCTACGACCTCTCGATTTTGCAGCAGGGTGGCGCGGTGTCGGTGTTAGATGTGGCTTATGCCTATAACGTGTTGGCCTCTTTGGGCGAGATGCCCGGCTTCCCCACTGACGCCACCTTGCCCGGCCAACGCTCGCGTAACCCTATCGCTGTGCTCAAAATTGAAGATGCCGACGGTAATGTGCTCTGGGAATATGATGATGCGACGATTAGCCTCAGCCGTAGCAAAATCTTTGAGCCGGGCTTGGGCTATCTCATCGCCGATATTCTCAGCGATACTAGCACGCGCCGCCCGATATTGGGCGATGATAATGTGTTTGAGCTATCGCGCCCGGCGGCGGTGGTCAACGGGCTGACCGCTGATTTGGCCGATGATTGGACAGTGGGCTATACGCCGCAGCGAGTGGTGGCCGTACACTTGAGCCGTGCCGATGGTTTGCCGCTCTCTTTAGACCCGTATGGCGAGCGTGGTGCGGCTTCCATTTGGCGGGCGGTGATGGAATATGCCCATGACCGCGATAACCTGCCCCGCGCCGAGTGGCAGCGCCCGCCTGATGTGCAGACTTTTGTCGTCTGCGAGCGCTCTGGTTTGTTGCCCGGCCCAGATAGCGCTTGCCCGACCTATGCTGAGATATTCCTGCAATCTGTTCCCCCACATGAGCAAGACACCTATTGGCAGGTGTATAAAGTGAATAGCCAAACGGGGCAGCTAGCGTCGGTGAATACGCCCGCCGCGCTGGTAGTAGAGCGCCTGTACTTTATCCCACCGCCTGCCGCTCAAGATTGGTGGGTGGCCAACGGGCAGCCATTGCCGCCGAAAGAGTACGATACGGTTAGTGTGCCAGAAGTGCTCAATCCAGTGCAGATATTGCAGCCGAGCAATTTGGCCTATGTCGGCGGTGTGGTGGATATACGCGGCAGCCTAGACCCGACCGATATGGCCTTCTTCCAGCTCTCGTATGGCGAAGGCGTCAACCCCGACCGCTGGTTTGATATTGGCGGCCAGCAGACGGACTATGCGCCGGGCACGTCCCTCGCCCAATGGGATACTAGCGGCCTCGATGGTTTCTATACCCTGCGGCTGAGCGTGGAGTTGCGCGATGGCAGCGTGCAGAATGCTTTCACGCAGGTGACGGTGGATAATATCGCACCGACGATAACGCTAGATGCTGGCGGGGCGGCCTTCCGCTGGCCAGAGACGGAGACCATCACCTTACAGGCGATTGTTTCGGATAATTTGGGCATTGAGCGCGTGGATTTCTATGTAAACGGGCAGTTCATCGGTGAAGACCGTGAATGGCCTTATAGCTTCGATTGGGAGATAGAGCGCCCCGGCATTGAGGTATTCAGCGCAGTGGCCTATGACCAAGTGGGCAACCAAGCCGAAGCCCAGCTCAGTATCGAAATCACGCGCGGGGGTTAATCGCGCCACAGCGGCGGCAGGTTGCTGATTTTCGCCCAACCCGCGCCTGCTTGGACTGGCTCAACGCTCAAATCGGTGAAGTAGGTATCGAGGACGGCGTTGCGTTCGGCATTGAGGGGCGGGGTGCAATAGTCCTCCTCTTCCCAAACGGCATAACCATCAGCGGCGCGGCGCGCATGCCGCAGCGAGTAATCTAGCGCCGTGCCAAAGGGGCGCATCGCCTGTATTTCGCCACTATCGAGGCGGCGGCGCAAGGCCTCTAAATTACCATTGGGCTTGGCCCGTACTAAGTAGTATGCCATGGTGTTCCTCCTGTAGATAAACAGTCGGGGCTGAAGGTGCTTCCCCCAGCCCTTAGCGCTAGCTTACAGCACAAAAATTACGCCCGTATATCTTTTTCGACGACGCCATCTTTCATGACAAAGACGATATTGGCCGTATCTTCTAAAGAGCGAATATCGCTCAGCGGGTCGCTGCGGGTGATAATGACATCGGCCAGCTTACCGGCTTCGACCGTGCCGATACGGTCATCCCAGCCCATACATTCCGCTGCAGTTTTCGTGGTGGCCACCAGCGCTTCCATCGGCGACATGCCTATATCGACCATCAGCCCTAGTTCACGCAGGTTTGTACCGTGCGGCATGACGCCCGCATCTGTGCCCATCGCGATTTTTACGCCACGTTCATAGGCGCGGGCGATGCTGGCACGGTGCGCCTCTATCGATTCGCGCGCTTTGCGCAGGCCATACTCCGGCATTGTGCCCTCCGACTCGCCAATTTCTACAACGGAGAGCGGGGCGAGCAAGGTGGGCACGAGATATGTGCCGTGCTCTAGCATGAGGTCAATGGCTTCATCATCTAAATAGATGCCATGCTCAATGCTATGGATGCCGGCCAGTACAGCGTTTTTGATACCTTGTGCGCCCTGTGCATGTGCCATGACCTTCACCCCACGGCGATATTCTCCCTCTTGTACCATCACGCGCAGCTCTTCAACCGTGAATTGGGTGAATTCGGGATGGTCGGTTGGGCTGAGGACGCCGCCAGTAGAGCAAACTTTGATGATTTCTGCCCCTGCGCGCAACACCTCGCGCACTTTTTTACGCACTTCTTCAACGCCGTCACAGATGCCATTGGGCATACCGGGGTAAGCGGGGAACAGGTTCATCTCTAAGCCGGAGGGCAACCAGCCATCCGTATGGCCGCCGGTAATGCCCAGCGCGGTGATGCTGACCATCATGCGCGGGCCACGAACTAGCCCCTGCTCGATGGCCATCTTCATGCCAATATCTGCGCCACCGGCATCGCGCACGGTGGTGATGCCCGCATCGAGTGTACGGCACATGTGCAATCTGGCTTTGTAAAAACGCATGGAGAGCGGCATGGCCATGATGTTGCGAAAGTCATCGATTTCAAAGGCCATGTGAACGTGGGTATCAATGAGGCCGGGTAGGATGAAACCGCCGCCAGCGTCAATGCGAGTGATGTCGCCATCGGGCAATTGGCGCGCGCCCCCCGTATAAACTTGGCGAATATAGCGCCCTTCGACGAGCACTGCTGCGTTGGGGATGGGGTCTCCGCCGTTGCCATCAATGAGCGTCCCATTTTCAATCAAAATATATTGTGCCATGAAAATATCGCCTTTTCTTAGGGTTCAATTGTTGCTTACTAACTATACAGCGATAGCCCCTCTCTCACTATGCCGCCCGTTATAGCCATTGGCTTCATTCACACAAAAGCAATCAGGGTTATAATAAAAACAATATCGTTGTTATAAGGGGGGCAGTATGGCTTTTCCGAGAATTGATAGTGACGACTTGACCGCGTACTTTGACGATGAGCACCATATTACCTATGTTGTGTATCGTGGGGTGCTCACTGACCAGCAAACGCTACGGGTTTATGCGTGGATGGGCGAATTGCTCAAAGCGGCGATGGCCGTCGGCATGGGGCTAAATGATTTATACGGTAGTATTTATGACTTCCGCGAGGTGACGAATTTCCAACAATATAATTTGAGCACGGTCATGCGGGAGAGCCAGAAGGTGAATGCGGAGATGGATTTATCACATGTGCCGGTGGCCTTGTTGGTGCAATCGCCACTACAGGAAGAATTACTGCGTATCACCTTGAGGCTGACGCCACAGGATTACCGCAAAAAGGTGGTGCATTCTGAGCAAGAGGCGTTGGACTTTATTGGACAGTGGCATCACCAGCATGACCATTAAGGACAGTCCACGTTATCGCCCATGCTTCAAGGGGAATATCCGCATTCCCCTTTTTGTATCCTTCTCCCCAGTTGCGCAAGGTCATTTGTGATGCAAAACTCAAATATGATAAAGTGCACATAAAAACAGCCGGGACACCCTGTTATGAGGTATGCTGAAAGTGGTGAGGTGTGTAAAAGGAAAATGGACTTTTCATAAGTGCCTGTCGCTTTACTGGTGTGGTCTGCTTTGCAAGAGCATACAGTGCGAATCGCTATGCAGGTGACGCCGCAGGACTATCGTAAGCGCCTTTTGCGCAGTGAGGAAGAGGCATTGCAATTTTTCACAGAATGGCACGCCCGTCACGCCGAGATGGATTTATCTTAAGCCGTACTGAGATGAAGCAGGGCTGCTTTTATGTTATTAAATTCACATTTTGAGAAGCACTTTGTGAGAATTTGATATATTATGTAATATACAAGTCTCTCTCATTAGAGCTATTGGGACTTATTAAGGAGATAAGCTAAAAGATAAGTGAGGAGATAAACACGATGAAATATCCCCGTATCGATAGCGATAACCTGACCGCTTATTACGATGCCGATAGTCGGGTGACCCATGTCACCTATCGTGGCCCGATGACGGCAAGCCTGACTATACGGGTATATCGTTGGATAGGTGAATTGGCGAAAATTATGACGCCGCAAGATGTGCATGGCAGTATTTTTGACTTTCGGGATGTGACCAATTTTGAGAGTTATTCGCTCAGCACGGTGATGAACGAAAGCCGCAAGTTGAATATGAAGATGGATTTCTCGCATGTGCCGGTGGCTTTACTGGTTGGTTCTGGTTTGCAAGAACAGATGGTGCGGGTGGTGATGAAGGTGACGCCGCAAGACCACCGCAAGGCCATTGTGCATAGTGAAGAAGAGGCATGGGCTTTTATCGAAGCATGGAATAAAAAATACGCGACCACAGATTAGCCGCTGCGGTGTTTTATTTAGCGCATTCTATCGTTTAGGGGAGGTTTTCTCATGACCACTTTGCCGCGCATGGATAGCGATGACCTGACTGTCTATTTTGATGAGGCTACATCAATCGCGTGGGCGATTTATCGTGGTCCGATGACAGCATCGCTTACCATTCGTGCCTACCAAGCGATGGCGGAAATTGTCAGCGTTATTGGTGCAGAAGCTATTTATGGCGCAATCTTCGATTTTCGCGAGGTGACGAACTTCGAGAGCTATACGCTGAGCACGGTCATGCGCGAGAGCAAAAAGGCCAACATGAAATTTGACTTCTCACATGTGCCGGTGGCCTTGCTGGTTGGCTCTGGCTTGCAAGAGCAAATGGTGCGGGTGACGCTCAAAGTATCGCCACAGGACTTCCGCAAGCGCATTGTGCGCAGTGAAGCAGAGGCGAAGGCCTTTATTAGTGAGTGGCATAGCCGTGACGCCTCCTCTGGATGAGCGTTATCGACGGGCTTATCGTTTGATGATGGCGATAAGCTCTGCGGGGCCATGAACGCCGAGCACTTTCATCATCTCGATATCACCAGTGGCGCTGGGGCCGCTGATGAAAGCGATGTTCGCCCGCGCGCGGAGGTCTTCATGCGCGCTTGTACGCTGCTGTGCCAGCCAATCCTCAAGCCGCCCGACGAGTTGGTCAAGCCCCGCCACAGCGATATGTAGCGGGGGGAGGATGGTTGGTAAGCGACCACGCCCTTTGCCGCTACTCACGATGAGCGTGCCGGTTGTAGCGGCTATGGCGTCTACGCCCGTGATGCCGGCGCCTGCTTGGTGCGCCTTTTCCAGCGTATTCGCCCGGTTCTCTTCCTTTATATGGGGCTGCTGGATATGGACGCCCGCCGCTTGCAATTGTTGCTTCAAGCCACGCACGGGGATATGGGTGAAGTGCCACGCCAACACGTTTGTGATAGCCCGCTCTTTCAACGCTTGTAAGAGCACTTTTGCCGCCGCTGCGTCGCCATCTACCACTTGCACCTGTGTATGAACAGCTTGTGCCGCCTCGATGAAGCGGGCGAGAAGTGCCTCTCTATCACCTGCATCGATGCCCGTAACAGGGGCGTAATGGCGCGGGCGCATGGGCGCATCGGGGAAGGGACGCCGCGCCGCCCGTAGACGGGCGAGAATGTGCTCGCGTGATGATGTCATGCGTTGTTCTCCCTGTTTTGTTGCCACCACTCATGAAATGACTGTTCCGCCAGCGGGGGGAAATCCCGACTATCCGTCCAACCGTTGAAGGGGAACGGGAGTTGGCGGATAGCGCCATGTTCGCCCTTCAGCTTGGCTGTGACGCGCCGTCCCATCTCGCCGCTGAGGTGATACAGTAGCGGGTGGCGGAAGGTGTAGCTATAGCCTTGCATCCCTGCGCGCCAGTAGAGGGGTTGCTGGCCTGCGAGGTCTCGGCGTAGTTTGATGAGCATGGTGGGGATGTCAATATCGACCGGGCAGGCATCTTTACAAGCCCCGCACAGGCTACTGGCAAACGGCAGCGGCTCGGCCTGCTCTTTCCCATGAAATAGCGGCGTGAGGACAGAGCCGATGGGGCCGGGGTAAATTGAGCCATAGCTATGCCCGCCAACCGCGCCATAGACGGGGCAGGTGTTCATACAAGCGCCACAACGG
>WGEI01000173.1 GCA_015492875.1 Anaerolineae bacterium
TCGGAGATGTGTATAAGAGACAGGGCTTTAGTGAGCATAAGCGCCATCGGCATCCCGACAATGTTACTGCGACCGATAACGACGGCATAAGCACCTGCGATTTTAGCGCCCGCTTCTTCAATAAGCACCATGCAGCCGGTCGGTGTGGCGGGGGTGAATGTAGGTTGGCGGCCTTTTTGCGCTAATTTGCCGATGTTGATTGGATGAAAACCGTCAACGTCTTTATCAAGGCTAACCCGACTCAGAACCCGCTCTTCATCAATACCATCAGGCAGGGGTAATTGGACTAAAATACCGTGAATTTTGGGGTCTTCATTCAGTTGGGTGACGAGGGATTCTACTTCTTCTTGGCTGACATTTGCGGGGACTTCATAAGCGGTGGAGGCGATACCAACTTTTTCACAGGCGCGCCGTTTCATCCTCACATACATGGCCGAAGCGGGGTCATCACCAGCTAAGACCGCGCCCAATCCAGGGGCGTAACCGTGTTTTTCCTTAAAACGGGCAGCATCAGCGGCAATTTTTTCTCGCAACCGCGCGGCAACTGCATTACCATCTATGATTGTTGCTGTTCCATCCATTCGGGCTTCATCCTTTTCGCTGTGGTCTAGTAAGACAATGCAAGAATAGCAAATTTAGGACAAGGCAACGAGTGAAGATTATCGCTAAATCGGGCTACATTAAGCACGTTATTAGTGGGCGAAAATTTGTCAATGCATCTGTACAACTCGTCTACAAATTAGCAACGCAGTAGACCAACAATATCAGGTAACATTATAGAAGCGGGGAAGGTTTTCTCTGCTCATATGTATCATCAATTGCGAAAGTATCGACCGAGGTTCAACGCATGGGTGACAAGAAGATTATTCGGGTATTTCGACGGCGCCTTGAGCGCGGTCAAGCGATGGTGGAGTATGCACTCATTTTAGTGCTGGTCATCATCGGGTTTGCCATTGCTTTAGCCGCAACTGGGCCAGCAATCGGCAATGTGTTCAGTAATACGGTTTATAACTTACTAGGACAAACGACAACACCACGGCAATTGGGTGGGGTTAGTGATTTCTGGGCAACAGTAACTTGGGTGGCAACACAAACGCCGCAGGAATTCCCCTTGCCCACTCGCACCTTGCCGCCACCTAGTAAAACACCAACACCAGGGCCTTCGCCAACGAATACGCCCGTGACACCAACTAACACACCGACAAACACACCAACGCCACCGCCGACGCCGACGCCGCGCGATTTTCAATTTACCGCGCCATGGAGTGACTCGGCAGAAGACTTGCAATACTGGCGGTTGGATAACAGTGTGTTCCTCGGCGCTGATGGTTGGTATGGCAAATATTATGGCAATCGCGAATTAGCAGGCTCGCCGGACTTCGAAGGCTGGAACAAGGATGTACTAGGACCAGACCAAGAATTCCAGATTGACATGTATTGGGGTGGCGGCGCGCCACAACCTAGTTGGCCATCTGGCAACCCCGGCGACAACTGGTCAGCAATCTGGACAAGAAACATCTACTTGCAGCAAGCCATGACACTGCGCTTTGATTTGCGCTCCAATAATGGTATGCGCATCTGGATTTTAGGCGGTTCGTATGGTAACGACCCCAACACCTGCTCTGCTACCGGTGTCACCCCCGGTGGATTAGGGCAATCGCGCCAAAGCGGGCAATATCCTATCTTCTATGACGATAGTTCCGCCTACCCCAACGACTGTTTACTCTATGACAAGTGGTATCACGGCACAGCGGATAGCTCGGTGGGTACGCGCACCATTCCCGCAGGGTTGTATACGCTTCGTGTCGATTTCTATGAGGAAGCGGGTACTGCACAAGCGCGAGTTATCGTTACCCAAGATGGGTTAACCGCCAATCCTGACGATTCGAAGCTAGATAGCTCATGGAATCCCACGAGCGGGCAGCCAAAGTGTAACTGGAGCAATAGCGATAACAACAGCGGGCGCGATGCAAACTCTGCGCCATGGATGTGGGAAGAATATAAGGACGGTGACCCAGAACGGTTCACGGTTTGCCATCTAGAGCTACGCGGCTCGGTGCTCATTCCCAATAGCATGACCCAACCAGAATTAACCTTCTGGGATATTTGGGATTTGCAAGACGATGACCTGCAAGCGTATGTCGAAGTTGCAGAATATGTCACTGATGCTAGCGGCAACCTAGACCGTAGCGCGCTCAATTGGATTCGCGTACCGTTACACAATGGTAGTAATGCGGCAACAAACAGCCGCTATAACTACAACTGGACGTATCAAGTCATTGACCTGACAGATGTCCGCGGAGATGGTACAACGACAACCGATGACAACTTCGTCGGCAAGCGTGTGACATTCCGCTTTGCTTTAGCGGCATTAGACCATAATTGGCGGCGGCGGCGTTGGTATATTGATACCATCCGCATTGATAACAGCAAACGTAAGACCTTCCCCACTGGCACAGTCTGGAATTTGGATACGCCAGACCAGCTCGACGACTTCATTTTGACTGGTAGCTGGAGACTCACGGACAAGCACAAGCGTGGGGTTAGCGGCATGTCACTCCATGAGAGTGTTGGCGATTCCGACAATGGTTTCCCAGCAGTATGGCCATACACTTCTTATAACAATTTCAGCCAATCGCCCACCAGCGACTACGATTTACACTCATTGCGCACCCATGCGGTGGAATTCAATGGCTGGGTAGATTTGGACGCTTCGCCAATAGACCATGAAGGCGATAATCAGGATGCTATCCTCACCTTCTGGTATGCATACTATATTGACCGCCGCACGGGCATTGAGGTGGAATACACGCTCGATGATTACAGCGCGGGCGATGCAGCAAACTGGAAGGTTGTGCCCAATGGTGGGCAGATTATCCCGCGCAACAACGGCAGCCGACTCACCCAAACATCGATGCAACAGGCTGAAATTAACCTTGAGGAAATCGTCAATGCTGAAGGGTTAACACCAGGTAACAGACGTTTCCGCCTGCGTATTGTGATGACGGTGCGCAGAGATGCTAGCCGCCGAGATGGCTTGTGGCTTGACGACATTGCAATCGAACGCAAGAGCCGCCCGAAATTCACCCGCTATCCATTTGTGGATGATGCAGAGTCTGGCACACAAAACTGGCTTATGGGCGGCACATGGGACCGCACTAACCTCGTCGCATTTGGCGGCAATGGCAAGGCCACAACAAGCAGCGGGCATTCATTCACCGATACGCCGGGCGTTGATGGCAATGGTGTTCCCTTGCAATATGCACGTAATTCAGATTCAGCAATGGAAATTTTGTGGCCGTTCGACCTAATGAACGACACGCCAGAGAACACCATGTCGCCCGCGTGCAATGTCACACCTGCGTCGCTGTGTACGTATGACGGCACGGCAGCGGTTGATCCGGTATTAACCTTCTGGTTCCGTCGTGGCGAGATTGACAGCGGCGACTACTTCGCCGTTGAGTGGAAACGCAATGGCGATACAACATGGAACGAACTTTGGCGCTACGAAGCCAGCATGGCGACACGCACGAATTCACCTAGCAGCCGTACGCGGCGTAATATCGCGTGGGAATACGTCGAAGTTGACTTAACCCCTGTAATGAATAGCTTCGATCCAAGCCCAGTAGACCCATACGATGATGATATTTCCTTCCGCTTCCGCTTGAAGGCCAATAACAACTGGCGTGTTGGTGATGGGGTCTATATCGATAACATCATCTTAGAAGAGCGGAATGAAAAGGATTGGAAGCTGTGGCCAACGAGCGAAAATCGCACAGCTGCAGGCGGTGCAAGCCTGGGCAATGGCGATGGTGAAGAATTCTTCGATGACTTCGACTTTGACACCAACTGGGATTCGAACTGGATTCTGGGCGGACAATGGGAAGTTATCGATTGGGAATCCCGCAATGGTCTATTCGCCATCCATGATAGTGTCACGGATATGGATACAGGTGATGTGCAAAGCGTTTCGCCACCAGACTCACCGGTTGTTGTCCCAGAAATTGACACGTTTAACGTGGCGGAAATGCGAACCATTATCGATTTGCGCGGCGTTGATGTCAGTGAATTGCCGACACTGTACTTCTGGTATCGCTATTATTCAGGCGACAATGTGCGGCTCTATGTCCAGATTTCGTATGACCGCGAAGGGGCTGCGCCCGTTTCACCAGATAGCTTATGTTCAGGTGGACGCGAGCAATGTTATGAGCACCGCTATGGCTGGAGCGAATGGTTCACAGTCTGGAGTGTCAGTGAATGGAAACGCACCTATACATGGCAACGCGGGCAAATCGACCTATCGACATATGCAAAAACAGCCAGCACGCCAGGTAAGCGTATCCGCATCCGCTTCGTGTCCGATGCTTTAGACAGTGGTAGCAAGCGCGATGGCCTCTATATCGACAATATCCGCATTCGCTATCGCAACAATGAGCAGGTCTTCGCCATACCGTTCTTCGATGGTGCGCGTAACCTAGCGAACTGGGTACCAGAAGGTATCTGGGGCTTAAGCCCAGAGCTATACCGCGGCGCTGGTGGCGGTTCGACAACGATTGGCGGCGCTATTTGGAATTACTACTACTGGCGTTGTGATGGCGGCGGTGGCTCGATTGATTGCCGCAGCCTAGCACCGGGCGGAACGAGTTGGAGCAACCGTATGAAAGCTGGCGCCGATGTCTTCTTGAGCAACCCAGCTTACGATGGCTATGACAACGCGACGGCGGATGATAGTGGCGCCATGCTAGACATCAACGAGAACTGGGGGCGCAATGGTCCGGTAACTGGCTGGCGTGATCGCTTCGTCGCACGCTTTGAGCTAACGACACCAGTTGTCGATGGGTCATTACTATCGCCAGGTGAATTCTTATTCATCCTGAGCAGTGATGACGGTGTGCGCATGAAATACGAGTACGCTGGCGGCAAGAATAACCCTAGCTCACCAGATTTAAGCGGCTGGAACATCATTGATAACTGGAACAACCAAAGCTTCAAGCCGAGTACGGGTACTGCGACCTTCGTTCTTGGCGAGCAGTATAAGCTGACGATTGAATACTATGAGAACGGTGGTGACGCAGCCATCCAGCTAACGATGGGCAGCAATAGCTTCTCGTTCACCGACAGTCCGAAACAAGGGCCTGGCCCCAGCTTCCCAGAAATTCCGTCAGTGCCGCGCGGCAACTCATCGCTGATACTAGATGGCTTGATTGACCTATCCACCGCCGTGCAGCCAATCATCGAATACTACACCTACTATGAGACTAGAGGCTGTCTGCGCTTCGAAGTATCGGTCAATGGTGGTTTCACATGGACGCAATCTGGCCTGTCGCCAAGCGGGTTTAATGGTCCAACCATCTGTAATTCGTACTACATGCCAGACCAAGGGGATTGGCGACGACGTATCCACAGCCTTGAAAACTACACTGGCGGCACAGTGATGATTCGCTTCCGTCTGGATAATCAGAACACGGATAGCACGAATCGCCGCACGCAATCGCCTTATAACTGGCTCAATAGTTGGTGGATTACTGACATCCGCATCGTGGAGAGCTGTCCAAATCGCAACATCTGTGGGCCGTATGCCATTGAGGTATTGGAGAGTGGCGGTAGCACTGACGTTACAGAGGGCGGCGCAACAGATACGTATGACCTGCAAATCGTGCGTGACCCATCGAGTGGCGTGGTGCAAATTGACATCACGACCGATGGCGAATGTACCGTTTCGCCGACCAGCGTTAGCTTCTCCGCAGGTGTGACGCCACAAACCATCACGGTGACAGCGGTTGATGATAGCGATGTAGAAGCATCACCACATGCCTGTGTTATCACGCATACCGTGAATAACGGGGCTACGGCAGATGGCAATTATGACAA
>WGEI01000174.1 GCA_015492875.1 Anaerolineae bacterium
GCAGAATACTTTGGCATACGTTCTGTTCAAATTAAAGATGATGGCTTAAACCCTACAGCCTCTCTCAAAGACCGCGCCAGCGCTATGGTGCTAGCCCGCGCCCTGGAAATGGGTGTTACTACAGTGAGCACCGCCAGCACTGGGAATGCTGCTGCGGCCTTATCCGGCATTGGTGCATCTTTACCTGATATGCGCATCGTGATTTTTGTCCCAGCGACCGCGCCAGAGGCAAAAATCGCCCAACTATTGGTCTATGGCGCTACGGTGTTGCTAGTAGAAGATACATACGATACCGCCTTTGATTTGTGCTATGAAATTTGCATGAGCGAAGGTTGGTATTGCCGCAATACCGGCATTAATCCCTATACGACAGAAGGCAAGAAAACCGTTGCCTACGAAATTGCTGAACAGAACAATTGGGATGTTCCCGATGTGGTTGTTGTCAGCGTTGGCGATGGTAGCATTATCGGTGGTGTACATAAAGGATTTTGGGAACTGTATCAGCTAGGTTGGATACAGCGGATTCCGCGCCTAATTGGTGTACAGTCAGAAGGAAGCGCACCACTCGTCAATGCGTGGCAACAAGGTGTCGCACCGCAGGATATGCAACCGGTTGAAGTGAATACTGTAGCCGATAGTATCGCCGCTGGTTTACCCAGAGACCGCGTTAAAGCAATGCGCGCAGTGCAAGAGACGGGGGGCGCTTTCATAGCGGTGACCGATGAAGAAATTGTGCAGGCGATTCCACGTTTGGCGCAGTTAAGTGGCGTTTTTGCAGAGCCTGCCGCAGCCGCGTCTTTCGCTGGCGCATATCGTGCTGTACAATCAAAGTTAATAAGCGCTGATGAACGTGTGACGTTACTCATCACTGGCAACGGCCTGAAAGATGTTAAACACGCCCGCGAGGGTGTTGGCTCTGGGATACGTGTCCCACCTGACTTAGATAGTATTCGCCGTGAGTTGAAAAAGCTATAAGAGGATATGAGTAATCGACCCCGCTTTTCCGTTGTTGCCCCTATCTATAACGAAGAGGGCAATATACAACCTTTATACGAGCGCATCCGCGATGTGATGGATTCCACCGGCGAGTCGTGGGAGTTAATCGCTGTCAATGATGGTAGCCGTGATAATTCATTACCGCTTCTTTTGTCATTGGCGCAACAAGATAAACGGGTTAAAGTGATCAACTTTGCCCGCAACTTCGGCCATCAAGTTGCCGTTACAGCGGGCATAGACTTCGCTCAAGGTGATGCCGTTGTTCTGATTGATGCCGATTTGCAAGACCCGCCCGAAGTCATTTTAGACCTCATTGCCAAATGGCGCGAAGGGTATGAAGTAGTCTATGCAGTTCGAGAGGAGCGGCAAGGCGAAACTTGGTTTAAGAAATTTACCGCTGGGGTGTTTTATCGCCTAATTTACCGCATCACCGATATTGATATTCCCTTAGATACGGGCGATTTCCGCCTCATGGATCGTAAGGTCGTGCAAGTTTTGCGGCAAATGCGCGAACATAACCGCTTCATTCGAGGCATGACGAGCTGGGTCGGTTTTAGACAAACTGGCGTGCGTTATGTGCGCCATGCGCGCTATTGGGGAGAGACCAAATATCCCCTCGGTAAAATGATTCGCTTTGCCCTTGATGCAATTACCGGGTTTTCCTACTTTCCGCTGCAAATCATTGGCCATGTAAGTTTGGTTATGGCCTTCCTCGCTATTCTGGCGGGCATAGTGATTTCGCTATTGCGCTTAACACAAGGGCCGGAATTTTTTGGTGGACAAGCGACGACCATTGTGCTTTTGTTGCTCTTAAGCTCTTTTCAGTTATTCTTTTTGTACGTACTTGGGCAATATGTGGCGCGCATTTATGACGACGTACGCCATCGCCCATTGTACGTTGTCGCTTCTACAACCGGCTTTGATGAATCTGAATTGGCAATAGATTCGCCAACGCCGCCAATTGAGATGCAAAGTCAATCTGGCGAGATGTCGTAGTGGGGGAGGTGTTTTATGGAAGATGATACCCGTTCGCAAGTGGAACGTTATCGCCTTTTGGTGTTGCGCTACGAAGCGCTTGACCAAGAGATTGACGATTTAATCATGTCTTATGGTGGTGTTGCGGAAAAAATGCCACCAGAAGCGTTGGAAAAATACCGTCAGTTAGCCCGCGAGCGCAGTGATGTGCAAAACGAGCTGCGCCGCCTAGAGCAAAAACTGATGGATGAAGATGATTAATAATTTGCCAAAACATTGGAGATGTTATTGTGATTACTGGCCCAACGTTCGAAGAGATGCTCCATCCTGACCGTATCCCTGCGGAGATTCGCCAACGCGCCCTAAAAGCGCGCGAAGAAGACCCGCTCCATCCGGTCAACTTGTTCAATATCACCTGGCGCAACGCCAACAATCAAATTTACCACGTGGTCTTGCCCCCAGAGCTTACGGGGGTAGATGCGCCCATTGTGGTGATTTATGCCCACGAGTTCCCTTCAGGTAGTCATAAAGTAGGGGCGGCCTATTCCGTGCTCATCGAGAAACAACTTTTTGGCGAAGTTGACCCCAATGTCCATACGCTTGTATGGCCTTCCACCGGCAACTACGGCATTGGTGGCGCTTATATTGGCTGTCGCATGGGGTATAAGGGGGTCGTCGTTCTCCCTGAAGATATGAGCCAAGAGCGCTTTGACCGCATTCAAAGCTACGGCGCTGAGGTTATTCGCACCCCCGGTTCAGAAAGCAACGTCAAAGAAATTTATGATGAAACCAAGCGCCTGCGCGCCAGCGACCCCAACATTCGCATCCTCAACCAGTTTGAAGTGATGGGGAACTACCGCTTCCACTATCACGTAACCGGTAATACCGTTGCCGAACTCGCCGCCGATTTACAACAGCAAGGCATTGGTGTAGGGCGTATATCCGCCTTTGTCTCCGCTATGGGCAGTGCAGGTACAATTGCCGCTGGCGACCGCCTCAAACAAATCTGGCCAGAGCATAAAATTGTCGGTCTAGAACCTGTGCAATGCCCAACCCTTTTCAATAATGGTTATGGCGCTCACGAAATTCAAGGTATTGGCGATAAACACGTCACCTGGATTCATAATGTCCTCAATATGGATGCGCTCATGTGCATTGACCACATGGACGCTCTTTTCGGCCTACAAGTCTTTGCCGAACCGCAATCACGCGAAGCACTAGCCAAACACTACGGTGTCGATGAAGCCCTGCTGGCACAGTTTGGAGAAATTTTCGGCATTAGCTCAATCTGTAACATTATAGGTGCGATTAAAACCGCGAAATTCTTCCGTTTTGGCCCCGATGATGTTGTCGTTACTGTCGCCACAGATGGCATGGACCGTTATCATTCGGTGATGGACCGTATGAAGCGCGATTATGGCGAACTCGATGCGCCGTCAGCTGTCGGCCATGTGGAACGCATCTTCCATGGCGCAGGAACAGATTGGGCATTACTAGGTACGCCAGATGTGCGTGAACGCTGGCATAATCTCAAGTATTACACATGGGTTGAACAACAGGGCAAAACTGTAGAAGAACTAGACGCCCAACGAGACCCGCAATGGTGGCTAGAACACCAACAACGGATTGCCGACATTGATGCTCGTTTAGCTGAGTTGCGGTCAGAGCAGGGCGTCATGTTGGAGTAGAGAATGCTGCCGGAAGACCGCGTTTTAGTCGGTGTGATTAATCGAAAACGCGACCTGAAAATCGCACTTGAACAGTGTTGGTATCGTATCCCTCAGGATAAGATGCCACAAGGCGTGTTTGCCGAATATATCGCGTTCTTCCTCAGCCGCGCTTTCAAAGAGCGCAACGGCGCTATACATTACTACGCTCCTCGCACGGGGGTAGAACTGGCTTATCGGCGCGATTTGTTGCCGGAAGAAGCTGGCCATCCCCGTGCGGATAAGGTCTACTACAAAGTTCAACTAGATGAAGTGCGCCTTAAACAGCCACCTATACGCAATACAACACGCCGCTCAATTTCGTTCATTTATACCACATGGGATCGCTTCCTCGCGGCAAAGACTATCGCTGATTTATATAGCAATGCCGATTATTTCGTAGACCGCCTATATCACGCCCTGCGGCAAAATGGCGTCAAATCCCAGCGCTTTTGGCAAGCCGAAAAGCAAGTTGGTGGCGCACAGCTACGTATCTTATGCCAAAAAGGTGTTCTGCAAGCGACAACAGAACCATTAGACGGCGCTTTATATTTGGGGGAAGATGAACCTGATAAAATGCTGGAGCGATTACGCTTGGAAATCGCGCGTCATGGTGGGGCTGTTATGGGCAACATCCCTTTGGAAGGATATTAAACATGTTAGTTACTAACGCTACAGTCATAACATGGGGTGAACAAAATAGCGTTCTTTCTAATCATGCCATCTATATTGAAAACGACGTTATTCAAGACATCGGCCTAACCTCAGAACTCGAAGCTCGTTATCCTAATGCGAAACGGCTAGATGCACATGGCCAATATGTCATGCCCGCAAACATCTGCGCTCATACCCATTTCTATGGCGCGTTCGCTCGTGGTATGGCCATTCCTGGCCCACCGCCACCTGATTTCCCCGCTATTTTGCGCCAACTATGGTGGCCATTAGATAAAGCCCTCGACCGTGACAGTGTGCGCTTGAGTGTGTTGGTGGCGCTTGTTGATGCTGTTAAGCATGGTACAACTACGCTTATTGACCACCATGCTAGCCCCAACTTCATTGATGGCAGCCTTGATGTCATTGCTGAAGCGGTGGAACAGGCTGGCTTGCGTACGGTTCTATGCTACGAAGTAACCGACCGTGATGGTGTGGAAAAGGCACAAGCTGGTATTGCCGAAAATGTGCGCTTTATAGAGGCAACACGCCAACATCCGATGTTAGCTGGCACATTTGGCCTCCATGCCAGTTTAACCTTGAGCGATGAAACATTGCGCGCATGTGCCGACGCTTTACCCCCTGGCGCGGGTTTCCATATTCATGTTGCCGAACATGAAGCCGATGAAGAGGATAGCTTGCGTCGAAGTGGCAAACGTGTTGTTCAACGCCTCCACGACTTCGGCATTTTAGGCGATAAAACGATTGCCGCTCATTGTGTGCATATTGACGAAGAAGAGCGGCGGCTATTACAAGAAACAGGCACATGGATAACACATCAGCCTCGCTCCAATATGAATAATGGGGTAGGGGCGGCAGATATTGACCACATGCTATCTCAAGGTATACCCGTGTGTTTGGGCAACGATGGCATGGGGAATAACATGTTTGCCGAATGGAAAGCCGCTTACCTACTACACAAAGTCGCCTACCGTGACCCGCGCCGTGCTAATGGTGCTGATATTGTTCGCATGGCCACCCAGCATAATGCCCGTTTGCTGCAACAATTTTTCCCCAATCAAAAGTTGGGTGAAATCGCCATCGGCGCACAGGCAGACATGATCTTTGTCGATTATACTCCTTATACCCCACTAACAGAGGGCAATGCCCCGTGGCATGTCATTTTTGGCTTTGAAGCGTCAATGATTACCACGACTATCGCGGCTGGTCGTGTCCTAATGAAAGATCGCCAGCTGCTAACTTTGGACGAAAAAGCTATTGCGACGGAAGCGATGGCAATAGCCCCCGCTGTCTGGAAACGCTATACTGAGTTTGCGCAACGTGCTTTGTAAAACAAAGGTGAGAATATTTTATGACTGAACATAATGCATCAACGCTGATGAGTGTTGCTGTACTCGGCGGTACTGGTAAAGAAGGTTCTGGCTTGGCCATGCGCTGGGCGCTGAACGGCTATCGCGTTATCATCGGCTCTCGCTCTGAAGAGAAGGCTGTCACCCGCGCTGCCGAACTCAACGAAGTGCTCGGCGGCGACTATTTAATTGGGATGGCCAATGCTGATGCCGCCCGCGAGGCCGCAATTGTTGTGTTGAGCGTGCCCTACAGCGCCCATAAAGCGACATTAGACGGCGTAAAAGACTATCTTTCTGGCAAGGTGCTGGTTGATTTAACAGTTCCGCTAAACCCGCCACATGTCGATACAGTCTTTATCCCCGAAGGGAAATCTGCGGCATTAGAGGCGCAGGCCTATTTAGGTGATGAGGTTCGCGTTGTCGCTGCCTTCCAAAATGTGAGCGCCGCTAAATTAAAAGACCCGCAAGCCATTGTCGCGTGTGATGTTTTAGTGTGTGGCGATGATGCCGAAGCTAAAGCCGATGTTATCCGCCTAGTCGAGGCCGCTGGTATGCGTGGCATTGATGCTGGGGCTTTGGCCAATGCGGTTGCGGTAGAGGCTTTAACGCCCGTGCTCATTTACATCAACAAGACTTATAAGGTTAAGGGTGCTGGCATACACATCACAGGTATTGAATAGCTTTGGAGACCACATCTTTTACAGCCACAGCTTTGGCTGGCATTCCCCTTATCCATTCGGGCGATAATCTGGTCGCTTTAATTTGTCAAGCGCTGGAACAAAATGCTATCGCCCCGCAAGATGGGGATATTCTGGTCATTGCTTCAAAAATTGTCTCGAAGTCCGAAGGGCGTTATGTCAATCTGGGCGACGTAACGCCCTCCCAACGTGCTTTAGCCCTTGCCGAACAAACCGGTAAAGACCCGCGCATTGTAGAGCTAGTGTTGCAAGAGAGCCGCAATGTTTCCCGCGTTGCGCGTGGCGTTCTGGTTACAGAGCATCGGCTGGGGTTTGTATCGGCCAATGCTGGCATTGACCAATCCAATGTTGAATATGGTGAAGAACAAGTTCTGCTTTTGCCCCTAGACCCCGACCAAAGCGCGCGAAAACTTCGGTCTGGCCTAAGAGAGGTATATAATAAAGATATAGGCGTGGTTATCAGCGATACACATGGCCGCCCATTTCGCTTAGGTAACGTTGGCGTAGCTATAGGTGTAGCTGGATTGCCCGCTTTGTTAGATTTGCGTGGTCAACCTGATTTGTTCGGGCGCACCATGCAAATCAGTTTGCTAGGGTATGCCGACCTTATCGCTTCTGCCGCTCATTTGTTGAGTGGTGAAGCGGATGAAGGCCGTCCCGTCATCCATATTCGCGGTTTGCGTGTATCTTCTTTTGAAGGGCGTGCTACCGATTTATATCGTCCGCCAGAACAGGACTTATATCGTTAATGACGATTAAAGACGCATTGGATACGTCGCTTTTACAAACCATCATATCGCGCCGTTCTATACGCCGCTACTCGCCGCAACCGGTGTCACGCGCTTTGCTAGCGCATCTTTTGACTGCGGCAGTATGGGCGCCATCTGCGCATAATCGCCAGCCATGGCGCTTTGCAGTGATTTACTCTGATGCGTATAAGCAGCAATTAGCCCGTGCTATGGGAGAGCGATTGAAAACCGATTTACAAGCAGATGGCGTTCCCCTAGAAGTGATTGAACGCGATGTCACACGCTCCTACGAAAGAATAACTTCTGCCCCAGTATTAGTATTGGTCTGCTTAAGCATGGCTGATATGGATACCTACACTGACGAACAGCGCAATCATAATGAATATGTGATGGCGGTGCAAAGCGTGGCGATGGCCGCTCAAAACTTGCTCCTCGCAGCACATGAGCGTGGATTGGGCGCTTGCTGGATGTGCGCGCCCCTGTTCGTGCCCAACGTTGTGCGCCGCGTATTGCACTTGCCTGATGATTGGCAGCCGCAAGGATTAATCACGCTTGGCTATCCCGCCGAGCAACGAGAACGTTCCCGCCGACCCATAGAAGAGAGTGTGATATGGCTATAAATAGCGTTGCTGTGTTGGTTGGTGGTGTCGGTGGCGCTAAATTAGCGCTTGGCTTGAGCAAAATTCTCTCACCAGAGCAACTCACAATTATTGTCAATACCGGCGATGATTTTTGGCATTATGGCTTGCGGATTTGCCCCGATATTGACACCATCATGTATACCCTCTCCGACCTCGTCAATCGTGAGTTCGGTTGGGGTGTGGCTGATGATAGTCGCAACATGCTCTCTATGTTGCAGCGCTATGGTGAATCCCCATGGTTCACCTTAGGCGATAAAGACCTTGCTACCCACCTTTTACGCACACAATGGCTGCACGAGGGACGCCGTTTAACCCAGATAACTCATCAGTTAGCTACAGCGTTAGGTGTTCAACA
>WGEI01000175.1 GCA_015492875.1 Anaerolineae bacterium
CCCGCCTTCAGCGCTCTGGACCGATTAGTGGGACACGTTCGGGAACAGGTTCATCAACAATTGTACAGACAAATCAATGCTCGCCTTTCAGATAAACAACGTAAGCAATTGGATGAATTGCTGCGCGTTCCTACAGGCGATCATCGCACGCCCTTTACTCAGATGAAAGCATTTCCCAAGAGAGCTACTTTAACTCAGGTGCGGAAGTGGACTGCACGTTTAAGCTGGCTGGAAGAAATCATGGATGCACCCTCTTTATTGGACGGCACTGCCAACAGCAAAATCAAGCAATTTGCCGCTCATGCCCATGCGTTAGAAGTGGGGGATATGTTGGATGTTAAAGATGAACCCAAGCGATATACGCTTTTACTCTGCCTATTGTACCAGATGCAGATACAGACCCGAGACCAACTTGTAACTATGTTTCTCAAACGGATACGACGCATTCACAACGCTGCCCACGATAAATTACGGGCGCTGCAAGATAAACATCGGGCGATAACGGAACATATGGTGGAGACATTGCACGCCATCGTGGATAAAGCATCTGAATTGGAAGAAGATGCCGCTCTTGGCCGTCACGTACGGCAGGTGTTGATTGATAACGGCGGCATTGAAACGTTAGCGGCCAATTATCGCCTGGTGTCGGCTTATCATGACGACAATTACCTGCCGTTATTATGGGGTTCTTATCAGAGCCACCGGTCTCTGTTATTTAGTTTATCCCGGCAACTCCAAATTCGAGCGGCAACCCAAGACGAAATAGTTCTTGATGCACTCCATTTCATCCAGAAACATCAGGATAAAACGCGCGACTATTGGCCGGATGAAATCTCGCTAGAATTTGCCAGCGAGAAATGGATTAGCCAGATTCGGACGGTTCACAAGGGTAAGTCAGTTTTGAATAGGCGGATGTTGGAAGTATGCGTCTTCAGCTATATTGCCAACAGCATTCGCAGCGGCGACGTGTATGTAGCCGGGTCGGAAGAGTTTGCCGATTATCGGGCGCAGCTTTTGTCTTGGGAAGAATGCCAGCAACGATTAGCCGCTTACTGTGAAGCCCTCGACATGCCTCAAACGGCCGTTGAATTTGTGCAAAGCCTGCGGCAGCAATTGACGGATTTGGCTCAACAGGTAGATGAAGGATTTCCCGAAAACAGTGATTTGAGCTTCGACAAAGACGGCAAGCCGCACCTAAAGCGAACAGTGAAGCAACCGTTGCCAGAGGGTACGAAAGCTCTGAGAGAAGCTATCAAGGAACGAATGCCAGAACGCCACCTGCTCGACATTCTCAAACATGTCCATTATTGGGTTAATTACACCGCTCATTTCGGGCCGCCTTCCGGTTCCGAACCCAAGCTAGCTGATACCGTTTCCCGTTACCTGATGACCATTTTCGGCTATGGCTGCGATTTGGGGCCGGCTCAGTTGGCACGCCATGCCCGTGGCCTGGTGACGCTACGGATGTTGAAACGCATCAATGACCAGCATATCAACACCACAAAATTGGAGGTCGCCACACGAGATATTATCAATGAGTATGCGCGTTTCCAATTGCCCTTCTATTGGGGGCGAGGGAAAGCAGTTATCACCGATGGCACCCAGTTTGAATTGCGTGAAAACACCTTAATGGGTGAACATCACATCCGCTACGGTCGTTTTGGCGGCATCGCCTATCATCACATTTCGGATACATATATCGCCCTCTTCAGCCATTTCATTACCTGCGGTGTTTGGGAAGCGGTTTACATCATTGACGGCTTGATAAAGAACGAATCGGATATTCAACCGGATACAGTTCATGCCGATACGCAGGGTCAATCTGAACCCGTCTTTGGTCTGGCTCATCTACTGGGTATTCAACTGATGCCCCGTATGCGAACTTGGAACAAAGTGGCTTTTTATCGGCCAGACAAAGAAACAAAATACCAGCATATCGATTCGCTATTCACGCGCACCATAAATTGGCAGTTGATCGAAGCCCATTGGCAAGATTTAATGCAGGTTGTTCTTTCAATTCAGGCTGGCACCGTGTTGCCTTCGACGCTCCTACAGCGGCTGGGGTCGCATAGTCGGCAAAGCAAATTGTATCAGGCGTTTCGAGAGGTAGGGCGTGTAGTTCGTACTATGTTTTTGCTGGAGTTCATCTCCAACACGCCGTTGCGGGCACGCATTATTGCTGAAACCACGAAGATTGAAGCGTATCACAGTTTTCTGGATTGGGTTTACTTCGGTGGTGATGGCACGATTGTGGTTGGCGATCCGGTGGAGCAGGAAAAGCGTATCAAATATATGGACTTGGTCGGCAATGCTGTCATGTTACAAAACGTGGCTGATATGACGGATGTGCTGCACCAGTTAGCCCAGGAGGGCGTTCATATTACGCAAGCAATGGTTGCTCGACTCAGCCCGTATCTCACGGAGCATATCAAGCGGTTTGGCGATTACGTGTTGGATATGGAGGTGAAACCGACGCCTCTTCAGCCGGGCAAGCAATTCTTGACAGCGTAAATTTGCGAAAAAGTGGATCCTTTTTACACGTATCCCGAACATAGGCCAATTTTAGTCGAGTACAAATCTGTGTAATCGTTCGGCTGAGTCGCTCACGACGAAGTCTGCGCAATCTGCGGCTTTTTCAGTAGACTCAACAATCCCCCAGGAGGAAACAATATGAATATCATCACCTCACGGCCGTCCGGCATTAGACGGTTGGTTAAATGGCTGGTACTTACGGCCGTCCTTGTCCTGCTCATCCTCTTGTTTGCCCAAAAGATAACCCAGCTTTCTTTACCGGGGTTGGGTGTGGGGGCGAAAACGGCCGTTATTGACCCCAAATGCCCCACACCGGAACAAAAGGAACTTATCGAGCAAAACCTGAATTTATATGGCGCTGGATTTGCTAAAGGATATGATAATTCCCGGTACGCCCAACGGTTGCTGGCCTTGGCCCGCACATTAGGCTACCCGGAACCGAAACTGGATGAGATAAACAGCGTTATCAGATTTCTGCGCGAGGCGTTGCAAAAGAATTGTTGAGGCACATCATGGACATGAAAGAACGTATTGCAAAATGGTTTGGCTGGCTGCAAGGCGCTGCCAATAAAGAAGATGAACGATTGGGCCACGTGTACAGCGACGGCCGTCAGCTATGGGCCAGCGACGGCTACCGTCTACATGCCCTTGATGTCGCTACCGAGAAAAGCGGCCGGGTGACAGTGAGCGAAGAAGGAACATTCCAGGTGGAGGAAACCGGCGACATACCCCCCTTCACTGCCGCCTTGCCCCAAGGTGAGCCAATCGCTGCCATCGTTGTCAGCGCAGAGAATTTGAAACAGGCGGCCGCTGGTCAGGAAGGCTTTGTGCGCCTCAGTCTGTATGGGAGCAGCCAGGCATTAGAGCTATCCAGCGCGGGTAAGTATGCGCTGGTGATGCCTGTCATGGATGTTGGGGAATGGCAGTTCTGGCGGCCAGAGCGCAAATTGTCTGATATAAAGTGAACATCTGTGCTATAATCGGCCGTCAAATAAGTGGCTTTTACACAGAGATATAGCATGTAAGTTTTGAGGATTAGAAAATGCTGGAAAAAGACAGTGCGCTGATGGTGGTTGAGCAAAAAGAAGTCGTTTTTTATGATGACGGGATTGTTGCTGTCCGGGTTGCAGACGGGACCGTTTACGTGCCGATTAGACCAATTTGCAGTTTGCTGGGTATTGATTGGGCTGGGCAACGACGGCGTATCAACCGTGACGCAGTATTATCTGAGGTAATGCGAAGTGTGGACGTTACGTCCACAGAAGGTACGCGAATTGTCACACGCCGGATGCTATGTTTGCCGCTCGAGTATTTGAACGGGTTTTTGTTTGGCATAAACGCTGATCGGGTAAAGTCTGAACTGAAAGAACAAGTGATACGGTATCAAAGAGAATGTTACAAAGTTCTGGCCGATGCGTTTATTGACAGTCCTGTGTCTGATGACTGGATGCAGAGCAACCCTGAAGCCATTGCCGCGTTACAGCAAATTCGGGAAAATGCGTTGGCAGTGGCTAATTTGGCTGAAGAGCAGATACGCATGATGAGGCGACTGGATAAGGCCGCCATTGTGATAGGTCAATACGGGAAGCGTATCACGGCGTTGGAGCAGAAGTTAGCCCCGCGAGAAGCCATCACCGATGAACAAGCTGCTGATATTTCCGCCAAAGTCATGGCCATCGCTACGGAAATGACCGAGTTAGATCCGAGCAAGAACCATTACCAAAGTATCTTTCGAGAGCTTCACCGCCGTTTTCGCGTGACCAGTTACAAGAACATTCGTCAGGGACAATACCAGGCCGTATTGGATTTTCTAGACACCTGGGCAGATGCTGCGTGGCGAGATGAAGTTGAATGAGTAGGGCTCCTACACCTAACGGAATGTAAAAACATAACGCAATACTATGCGAAACAAATCCATTAAATAGAGCAGCACCTTAGTTATCTAACTCAAGACGACCTTCGGTCGTGGGTTGCGCGAAGCGCTTAGGAGAAAGGGCTGGTTGCAGGCATTGTGCTTGCAGCCAGCCCTTTTCGTTTATCTACCCCATTTACCCCTAAAGGAGGTCTCTTCATGTTTCAAGTTACTTTATACACCGATGGTTCGTGCCTTGGCAATCCTGGCCCTGGTGGTTATGCAGCTGTCTTGAGTTGCAACGGCCGTACCAAAGAAATCACCGGCAGCGCAAACCACACGACGAACAATCGCATGGAACTACAAGCGGTCATCGCCGGTCTGCAAGCCCTCAAGTGCCGCTGCCAGGTGACAGTGGTGACAGATTCGCAATACGTTGCCACTATTCTGACCAACGGCCGTGCCAAAGCCAATCCCGATTTAGTGCAACAACTGCGCCAACTGGCTCGCCAGCATGACATCACTGTGCAGCAGGTGCGTGGTCACAGTGGTCATAAGATGAACGAACGGTGTGATCG
>WGEI01000176.1 GCA_015492875.1 Anaerolineae bacterium
GTCTTGCTCTTCTTCCGGCAGCGGTTCAAATTCCACCACGACACGCGCATATTGACCAGAACCGCCGGTCTGACGCTTGAAGGTCGTATCGATGCGGGTGGGGCGGGTAATGGTCTCACGATAGGCCACACGCGGGCGGCCTACCGTCGCCTTCACGCCGAATTCACGCTTCAAGCGATCGACAAGCACTTCAAGATGCAGCTCGCCCATACCACGCAGCTTGGTTTGCCCCAGTTTGTCATCAACCTCAATGCGGAAGGTGGGGTCTTCTTCTGCGAGGCGGCGCAAAGCTTCACCCATTTTATCTTGGTCAGCTTTACTATCCGGCTCAACGGCCACCTCGATAACCGGTTCGGGGAAACGAATGGTTTCGAGGACGATGGGGTCATTCGGCGCGGATAAAGTTTCGCCGGTGAAGGTTTCTTTTAAGCCGAGAATGGCGGCAATGTCACCGGCTTGCACTTCGTCCACGTCTTCACGGCGGTCGGCGAACATGCGGACAATACGCCCGATACGTTCACGTTTGCTGCGTGAAGTGTTCATCAATGTAGAGCCACTACGCAGCACGCCAGAGTAAACGCGGACGAAAGCCAAACGGCCAACGTAGGGGTCGGTCACGATTTTGAAGACCAAAGCCGCCAGCGGCTCGTCGTTCCGAGCATGACGCACGAGTTCTTCTGTCGTACCGGGTTTTGTGCCTTTAACGGGCGGAATGTCCAGCGGCGACGGCAGAAGGTCTACGATGCGGTCTAGCAACATTTGAACGCCCTTGTTTTTGAGGGCAGAACCACACAACACCGGTTGCAACGCGCCGGCAATAGTCGCGGCACGCAGGCCACTGATGAGTTCGTCGTCGGTGATTTCTTCCTCCATGAGATATTTCTCAGTGAGGTACTCATCACTTTCAACGATTTTCTCAATCATCTCGGCGCGCATGGTCTCGGCGGCCTCGCGATGGCTCTCTGGAATGGGATGGCGCTCAATCGCAGTGCCGAGGTCATCACCATAGGTGACGAGTTCCATATTAAGCAGGTCGATGATACCGTTGAATTCGTCACCTTCGCCATAGGGCATCTGAATTGGTACCGGGTTGGCGTGGAGGCGATCGATGATCATATCAACGACGCGCTTGAAATTAGCCCCAACGCGGTCCATTTTGTTCACATAGCAGATGCGCGGGACATGGTATTCATCAGCCTGACGCCAAACGGTTTCAGACTGCGGTTCAACACCAGCGACACCATCAAAGACAACCACGCCACCATCGAGCACGCGCAAACTACGCTGCACTTCTGCGGTGAAGTCAACGTGACCGGGCGTATCGATGATATTGATTTGAACGCCGTTCCAGTGACAGGTCACAGCGGCGGAGGTGATGGTAATACCACGCTCGCGCTCCTGCTCCATGTAGTCAGTGGTGGCGGCGCCTTCGTGCACTTCCCCCATACGATGAACCATGCCGGTGTAATAGAGCACGCGCTCGGTTACAGTGGTTTTGCCCGCATCGATATGGGCGATAATGCCGATATTACGAACCTTTGTCAGGTCTAAAGTTGCTTGTTGCTGTTTCTTTGCCATTAGCCTTATCGTTTTAACTCATTGGCATTGCATAAGATTTGGACACAGGCCAAATCGCGTGCTTAACGCAAGTGCGCAAAAGCGCGGTTGGCTTCGGCCATACGATGGGTGTCGTCCTTTTTCTTGACAGAAGCACCCTGACCGTTGGCGGCATCCATGAGTTCTGCGGCGAGCTTAGCTGGCATACCGCGACCGCTACGCGCACGAGCGTTTTGTAAAATCCAACGCATCGCTAATGCGGTGGCGCGATGCTGTGGAACCTCTACCGGGACTTGATAGGTAGAACCACCGACACGACGCGCTTTCACCTCCACAGTGGGGGTGACATTGCGCAGCGCCGTTTCGAAAACCTCTACCGGGTCCTTATTGGTGCGCTCTTCGATAATATCGAAGGCCTGATACATCACACGGGTAGCAACGCTCTTTTTGCCACCATACATCATACGATTGATGAACATGGTAACATGAACGTTGTTGTACTTGGTATCCGGTTCGATAACCCGCTTGGGCGGACGATTACGTCGCATGTTTTATCCCTCGCTTGACTACTACTTGCCGCGCTTGGTGCCGTACTTACTGCGACCCTGTCCACGCCCCTGCACGCCATCGGCATCTAGCGTCCCACGCACGATGTGATAGCGGACGCCCGGCAAGTCTTTCACACGACCGCCGCGCACGAGCACGACATTGTGTTCTTGCAAGCGGTGGCCTTCTCCCGGAATGTAGGCGGTGACCTCAATACCGTTTGAAAGGCGCACACGGGCGACCTTGCGCAAAGCCGAGTTCGGCTTTTTCGGGGTCATGGTTTTTACCTGTGTGCAAACGCCGCGCTTTTGCGGAGCGCCTTTGCGACGGCGAGTGCGCTTCTGAGAAAAAGCATTGTATGTATATTGAAGCGCTGGGGCCTTCGTTTTCACTTTTTTACTTTTACGGCCCTTGCGTACCAACTGGTTAATGGTTGGCATAAGTTACTCCACTTACTTATGGCTACCCAATCGTGGTCTTTAGGCGCGCAAACGGGCGTACAAATAGACGCCCGTTATAGTCTTGCCAAAATGACGAGCCGCCCGGAATCCCGGCGCTATCGCCACATCACGATACAATTCGGAATGTCATTGCCTCCATAGAGGGTTCACACCCCGTAATTTGCACAGGTCAGAAGTATAG
>WGEI01000177.1 GCA_015492875.1 Anaerolineae bacterium
GTGTTATAGGACACATTGACAATAGCGTTCATCAGTGTAATCGTGCCTTCTGTATAATCGGTTGTGCGCCCGGTTTTGCGAATGCGCATCCCTAGTTCGGGCTTTTTCGTGCCGCTCACTTTGCCGATGGTACGAATGCTATCATCAAACATATCGGGGTTGAGCGGGCGCGCTACTGCCGCATCGACGCGGTTCTCCCCTGTGGCGCTGGTTTGGGCACTTGCCGCTTGCGTTTGTGTTTTGGGGCTATTGAGCTGCGCTAGCAAGTCGCGGATAATGGCGATAACATTGGCGCAACCGCTCGGCTCGCCCGTTGGCGTTGGTTTAGGTTTATCGGGTTCGGGCAGCGGGTCACCAATGAAGTGTAAGGGGATAAAACGCTCTAGTTTGGCGACAATATCCTCCGGTTTTTTCCCGCCATCAAGTGGCCCCGGTTGCAAAATGGGGTCGCCGATGAGCGCGTCGTTACTCGCCGCCAAAACGTGATTATTGGAGAGAATGAGCCGTTCGCCAGTGGTGAGGTCGCGCACGATAGCGCCCAATGTGCCCGCTGTCACCATTGGATGTCCGGTGCTCACACCAGCGGGGATAATCGGGCGGTAACGGTCGCGTGGGCTTGCGCCTAATGCTTCAATGCGCCCCACTTCATAAACATCGGTCTTCATCCCATCCAGCTCTTGCGGAATGAAATCATCTTCGGTGAGTTCTTCTCGTGGCTTCTTTTTCTCCACCATTGCCACCAGTGCCAACTCTCCTGTGCGCTGGCCTTGCTGGTTCTTATAACCGACTGCCACGCCGACGACATTTGCTTTTGCTAGTAATTGCTCGTAAAAACGTAATTGCGCTTCAAGAATTTGATTAAACATAAGTTTCTCCTGTTGGCAACATTGGCCACAGCTTCCATTGTAGCACGGTCTTTTCTCTGGGGTTTAACCCGTTGCAAAACCGCTTTCAGTTAGGAAATTATCACACTTGTGGTGATTCTTAATCTTCACGGTGTACAATAGTATAGTCTTTTAACAGGATGAGGACGGTGTTTATGTCAACGTACAAACCGTGTGCTCACTGTGAGCAAGAGCTTCCCCTGTCCGAATTCTCCCATCGTCATGCGCCTTATTGTAAAACCTGTGAAACCAAGCTATCTGATATTCTCAAGCGCAAATATGGGATTATTGCCGCCGCGCACTTCAGGGCGAAGTTGCGTCAGCGCACTAAACGCCTACATGAGAAACGTCGCGCCCATACTTAAAGCAGGTGCACGCGCGTTTCATCAATCAGCTGCGCCAGAAAACGCATAAAACTCGTGCCCCCCGTGCCAACAACATTATGAGACCGTGCGAAAATATAGGTCTTGGCATAGTATAAGTGCGCCCGTCTGAAGGTCATCAGTTGGTGTAAACAGTGGTTATAATCAGCGATGAGATTAGGCGTTCGGCGTACATACGCCCGTATCGTTTGGTGTGGTAAATTAGCGATGTAATCGCGGTGCGGCTTTGGCATGTGAGGTAACATACCTTGTAAGTGGGCGGTCAGCTCTGTTTGGTGGTGGTCTATGCCCAGCACAGTGAGCAACGCCGGCACAATGCTGCTTTGCGCTCCAGAGCCGCCGCGCAAGTTTTGCGGCTCGCCCTTTAATTCTGGTACGCCCTCAAAAACCACATTCTGAAAGCTCATCATGTAGGGGCGCAAATGATGAAAATAGATTTTCGGGTCACAGCCCTCTTCCATTTGGTGTAAAAGCCGCGTCAAATCGGTGATGCCGCGCCCTATCTCTCGAAATTGGGGCTGTATGATAGCGTCATCTTCATAGGGAATGGCGTTGAGCAATGTGTTAACCGCTTCAAAGATACGCCCTGCCCGCGCTTCAATGGCCACGTGCACTAAATAGAACCAACGCTCATCAGGGTAATCCGTGAACGTAAACAGCGTATCTAATCGCTCTAGCGTCAATGATGCATCGGCGGCTTTTCGTTGCCAATTTGATAGTATTAAGCTGGCATATGATAGCATCGGGGGGCGCTGGGTATGTGCGCCCAACGCATAGAGTGGCCTCGCCAGCTGTGGGGGCAGGGATGAGGCAGGCGCTTCTGCATCCACATGCACATAGGCACTCGCCAATAACCCGTAGATGCTGAATAACCGCTCGACAACACGGCAGGGCGCTTCGGGTAAATAAGTGGTCAGATTGTAATCAGGGAGTTTGGCTATTGCTTCTCTGATGTGCTTTTCCGTGATTAATGCGGGTAAATTGACGATGAGCGATTCCAGTTGCTCAATGAGGGCATTGGGTAATGGCGATTCTATCGCCCCTAAATGCGTCAACGGGGCAGGAGAGAGTAGAAAGCCACCTTCTGGCGTGATGTGCCAACACTCTTGCATAGCATCCTCTCTATAAAGTATATCCTTCGCCGCCTCATTTTAACACGGGGTGTGGCCAGAGGTTCGCAGTTGCTTCGGTTAAAAGACACAAAACCCGCGGCTTTATGTCCCCGTCATGAATAGCGTGCGGTTGATATTTGCCGCTATAATACGGCTAATACACTGCTCTAAATGTGCAAAGGGTGTATCGTGAACCACTATTATGACGAGCATGATGATTTCGATGATGAGCCAATTACTGCTTACTGTGTGAGCTGCCGCCAAAAGGTCGATATGGAAGAGCCAGAGCCTGTGTGGACGCGCAAAGGCCTACCAGCGACGCGCGGGCATTGCCCCCTATGCGGCACTACCGTCTTCCGTATGGGGCGCACGCCGCTACATGATGATAAAGAGCGCCCCGCCGCCGTGCAGGTTGGCACGCAAGGCAAACGTAAAGCGCCCAAACTGCCGCAAAACACGGTCTATATTGCTTATGCTGTTGCTGATGC